>CBDAFG010000087.1:0-45018 GCA_965195205.1 uncultured Pelolinea sp.
TCTTTCTTCCAAATGACAACGTCGGTGATCTGGATGATTTGCCCGCTGAGATAAGAGACGCGATTGATTTTATTGGTGTGGATACGATCGGTGAAGTGATCAAAAAAGTGATGTAAGTTTTTGGCTGAACTCACTATTTGATTATTTCACTCTTGTTTTCTAGCTTGGTAAAACCCGAATAATTATGGGGTTTTGCGTATTTATTGCTGCGTTAAATATTCCTGAACGGCCCAACCGGCTTTTTGGGGATTGCTGATTGACACAATCTTCCACCATATTTTACTGTCGATAATTTCTGGGCCTGCAGTAATTTCGAATTCCTCCCCTTCAGAGCCAAGGTACACTGGAATTCCTTCGAAACCCGCAAATGATCTAATCTTCAATCCATCCCCTCCTGTCTGAAAGATATGCACCACCATGCCTGTAGAAAAAACGCCCGGCAAGTTTGGGTTTTGAGACGCTTGAAGCAATTCATCGCTTATTTTTGTGGAATCCAAGTCTCCCAATTGTGGAGTTATCAAAATCGTATTAGTGTCATTGAGAATAATTACTGATCGGGATATTAGTATTTGTAAAAATATAAATGATAACGTAAAAATAAGGCTGATAATTATTGCCGCGATTAATACCGGTCTCGGAAATTTCATAATACTGATTATATTCAATAAATCGTAATGTTATAATTTTATTTATGGATGAAATGACATCCGTGTTCCCAATTATCGATAAACGATATCAAATTCTTAACACAATCGCAAATGGCGGTATGTCTGTTGTGTACCGGGCTAAAGATTTGATATTAGAACGTGATGTCGCATTAAAAGTTCTTAAAAGAGATCTCTCTGAAGACCAGGTTTTTCGGAATAGGTTCAGGGCTGAAGCAAAAGCTTCTGCCAAACTTTCTCACCCAAATATCGTTACAACCTACGATTTTGGATTAGACAGCAAACGCCTATTCATAGTAATGGAACTCGTTTATGGAAGCGATTTGAAAGATTGGATAGCCAACGATAAATTCACTATAAATGTCAGCAGATATCATTTATTAAAGCAGGCAAGCAGCGGATTAGCATATGCCCACCAGCAGGGCATTGTCCACTGTGATATTAAACCTCAAAACATGCTGGTTTCTGATGAAGGTTCGCTAAAAATCTCTGATTTTGGCGTTTCGCGCGCCTTAGAAACCATCTCCAGAACTGAAAAACACAGTGAAGTATGGGGGTCACCATTCTATATCTCGCCTGAGCAAGGCCGCGGTAGCCCCCCTTCACCAGCTTCAGATGTCTATTCGCTGGGTGTCATTTTATACGAAGTATTTACGGGAAAACTACCATTTGCAGGTGATGATGTGCTTGTTCTGATTGAAAAACATCAAAGCGAAAATTTAATTCCACCCCGAACAATTAATCCCGCGATCCCAGATTATTTAGAGAGAATAATTACTAAAGCACTGGAAAAAGATCCAACTAAACGCTATGCAAACGGCTGTGAAATACTTAATGAACTCAATTCAATCGCGGATAAATTAAACACACTTGGCCCTATTAGAAATGAAAAAATTAGTAGATCAGGCCATCAGACAGACCCTGGTGAAATATCTCCGCCTTCAAAAATATCAGAAATGGATTGGTCCACCGTAGTGCTTGGCTTTCTTGCATTAATTATGGTTGGTGGTTTAATTCCATTTTGGTTATTTATTTATTATTCAGTAAACAGGTGAAATCTATGAAACCCATTATTTCCGCATCAATATTAAATTCTGATTTTGGCAATTTAGAAAGTGAAATAAAAAAAGCTGAAGAGGCGGGAGTTGATTGGATCCACCTCGACATCATGGACGGCCATTTTGTACCCAATATATCATTTGGGCCGCACGTTGTATCGATGTGCAAAAAAATAACTGATCTTCCGCTGGACGTGCATTTGATGATAAGCGATCCCGATAAATATATTATGGATTTTTCAGATTCCGGCGCAGATTATATAAGTGTCCATATAGAAAATAATCCCAATATTCATCGTACCATTCAAAGCATTTCATCGAACAGCAAACACGCTGGTATAGTTGTAAATCCAGGAACTTCGATCGAATTAGTATTTCCTGTCCTGCACATGGTTGATTATGTGTTATTAATGTCTGTAAACCCAGGGTTTGGCGGACAAGTGTTTTTGCCTGAAACGCTTATAAAAATAAAAAAATTGTCAGATGAGCTGAAAAAACGGAATTTAGAAATTCCGATTGAGGTAGATGGCGGGTTAAATAAAGAAACCGCTAAAGACGTAAAAAAGGCTGGGGCAGACATCATCGTAGCTGGTTCTTTTATTTTCAAGAATCCCAAGGGTATTCAGGAAGCTGTCAAGGCACTTAAAAACGCTTAAATAAAAAAACGGTGCTCGACACCGTTTTCTTTCTGTAATTTGCTTTACCTGATTTTGGAAAGACTTTTAATACATTTGGTGCAGAGAACTTTGCTCACTTTTTTCCCGTTTTCATATACCGAGACTTTTTGAAGATTTGCTTTAAATTTTCTATTCGTTGCTCGCATTGAGAAACTTCGATTATGCCCAAATGTAGTTGTTTTTCCACACTTCTCACACTTTGCCATTTGAAAATCCTTTCCAACTACAATATTTACCTTGATAAGAACAAGAAATTAGTTTACCATAACACGTAACTAATAACAAGCAACGCTGTTTATTAATAGAGGTAGTAAAAATATGACTAAGAAAAATATAAAACACGGAAATATTTCTATTAGCTATCGTGCAATTGCAACAATAGCATATCAATCCGCATTAGCATCCTACGGGGTTGTTGGTTTAGCTAACGAAAACTTAACTAGGGGTATTTCTCGTTTCTTTTCCAAAGATCAGCAATCAGGTGTTGTGATAAATTACGAGAATGAGGTTTTAGTTATAGATTTATTCGTTGTCGTCGAATATGGAACCAGGATTTCCTCCGTTGCAAAAAGCGCGGCCAATAACGTTAAATTTAATGTGGAAAAGCTTATTAGTGTACCTGTGAGTGAAGTGAACGTTCACATAAGAGGGCTGAGAGTCAGCGATACGGATTAATATTTTTTATTTTTTATTTTGAGGTAATAATTAATGGCAAAAACATCGCAGAGAAAAGATTCTGCTGATCAAATTGAGCATGCGAACATAACCACAATTAATGGTAAAGATCTTAAGAAATTATTTAATGCTTCTGTGTCCTGGCTCAAATGCCACCAGGCAGTGATCAATGCATTGAACGTGTTTCCTGTCCCCGATGGCGACACAGGCACGAATATGGTTCTCACAATGCAGTCTGCCTATCAGGAAATTGCAAATTCAAATGAAGAGAATATAGGAAAAGTCATCCAACAAATTGCCCAGGGCGCTTTAATGGGTGCCAGAGGCAATTCTGGTGTCATTTTGTCCCAACTCATCCGTGGATTTGCTCGTATATTGGATGACAATCAAGAGATGGATGCTGCCCTTCTGAACCAAGCCTTCGCTGAAAGCCGAAATACTGCCTATAAAGGGGTAGTTAAACCGGTGGAGGGCACTATTCTGACGGTATCTAAAGATATTGCCTCCGCTTCAGAAGATCTTACAGAGAACAATGACAACCTTCTGGATATCCTGGAAGGTGTTGTGGCTGCTGGTGAGCGATCAGTAAAAAATACGCCCAATTTACTTCCAATC
Organism: uncultured Pelolinea sp.; assembly: GCA_965195205.1. Classification (GTDB taxonomy): domain Bacteria; phylum Chloroflexota; class Anaerolineae; order Anaerolineales; family Anaerolineaceae; genus Pelolinea. The sequence goes on from CBDAFG010000087.1 coordinate 3,691, forward strand.
CTCAAACAAGCAGGTGTGGTTGACTCAGGCGGAAAAGGATTATTGATTATTTTAGAGGGAATGTACCGCTATGCAACAGACCAATCAGTTGATATTGGGGAAGTTGCTCCAGAAAATGCGGTGATCAGTTTAGACCAGATTAACAGTAATGAGATGCATGACGCGATTGAACCTGGCCAAGATTTTGAAGTTGTGGTTGATTTTAGCCCAAATAATGATTTTGAATTAAAGAAATTTTATGACCGTTTGTCAGATATCGGAACATCCATACAAGTTGGTGAAGGGGATGATATTTACAGGATGCATATCCATGTTGCGACTGAAAAAAAGTATGAACCAATTGAAATGGTCGGGGATTTTGGAATAGTTAAGAAAGTATATATTGAGAACCTTCTTGAGCAAATGGGGCAGTCCAAAAAAGCAAAGGTTTTTTCGAATGAGATAGAGAAAGATCAGATCGCTGTAATTACGATCTCTCCAGGCAACGGAATATCAAAAATCTTCCAAAGTCTGGGCGTTGCGAGAGTGATCAGCGGCGGCCAAACGATGAATCCCAGCACCAATGATATATATGAGGCATTTAAGGACCTGCCAACAGATAAGATCATTATCCTGCCCAATAACAAGAACATTATTATGGCGTCTGAGGCAGCAAAGAAACTCTCCAAGAAGAACGTGGCCGTAATTCCTTCAACGACTATCCCCCAAGGCATGGTTTCCTGCTTTAGATTGGATCCTAATGCCGATTTTGACGATATTGTGGATGAGATGAATGAAGCTCTGACTGAGGTGGATACAGGCGAAATTACGACTGCAACACGATCAATTAAGATCAATGGTGTTAATGTCAAAAAGGGAGAAGTGATCTCATTATTAAATGGGAAATTGGTCCATTCTTCGCGATCGATCTATAAATCATGCTCAGAACTTCTGAAAACTGCTAAAACCGAAGTAAAAGAACATATCACAATTTTCTACGGAAATAATGTAGAAAGTGAAATGATTGATAAGTTGACTCAACAGATCGCGAGTGAATATCCCGATCATGAATTAGAAATTCACTCTGGCGGACAGCCACATTATCAATTTATTCTCTCAATCGAATAACTATTTAACTAATTCCATACTTACAGGTTGAAAACTTTATTGGTTTAATGATTCAAGTACAATATCTACTATGCTTGATTTCTATGAAAAGATTAAACAAGTTCTAACTTTAGAAAAAGACAAGGGATTTCAAAATTCAGCAGTTGCCGGAGGATTAGGGAATTTTTTGGGTTTTATTCAAAAGCAGGGGGAGCAAAACAATATTCACAGTGATATTCTTACCACGATACTCAATTACTTTGAATCATATGCGGTTCTCTCAATCAAAGATCGTGAAAAATCTATCGGTATATTATTAAATTGGCTCTCAGAAAACTCCAAAATTGATATCAATATAAAACTTCAGGATGTGTTATCCGTTTCAGAAATATCCGGTAATGATTCTGCTGGGTTCCCCAGGATGCAGGATCCCGCGATTTACGCAGATATTCGCTCGATCAAGGGTATAGGGGATAAAAATTATAAGTATTTTGAAAAATTAGGCATTAAGAATATATATAATTTACTGCGATATTATCCGCGCCGTTATCAAGATTTCAGTAAGTTAAAAACGATAAATAATATTGAATATGGTGAAGAATTAACAGTTGCAGGAATAATCTCGGGAAAAATTTATACGCGAAAGTCAAAAAGAGGAAATCTGAAAATCTCAGAGACTTCATTAACAGACAGCACCGGATCTTTGAGATTAACTTTCTTTAATCAACCGTACATTTCGACCCAATTGAAAGATGGAACATCTATTGTAGTTTCTGGCAAAGTCGACATGTATCTGGGACGTTACGTGATGAACAATCCAGAATGGGAGCCCTTGGATCAGGAGCAAATTCATACAAACAGAATAGTTCCCATTTATCCAGCTACTGCCGGGATCACTCAGCGGCAAATAAGAAAGATTATTAAGAAAAACTTGAATTTTTGGTCGGGGAAATTAAAGGAATATTTTCCAGACCGCATTATTGAAAATGAAAAGCTGCCGACAATTTCTGAAGCAATTTCTCATATACATTTTCCGGAATCCGATATTAATTTAAAATCATCACAAAATAGATTCGCTTTTGAAGAGATATTTTTTTTACAGTTAGGTGTGCTACTTCAAAAAGCAAAATGGCAAGCAAATCTTGCAAGAAAATTTTCTCTTCCTAAAGGGTTGATAAACAATCGCAAGAAATTACTTCCCTATGTGTTAACCTCCTCCCAGTTGAAAGCGATCGAAGATATTGAAAACGATCTTGTTGCTGGAAAACCAATGAATCGTCTGCTTCAAGGGGATGTGGGTTCGGGAAAAACAGTTGTTGCTAAATTTGCCGTGGAAACCATCATTGGTAATGGATCACAAGCCGCCATACTGGCACCTACAAGCATTCTTGCTGAACAGCATTTCAACACATTATCAGAATTGTTGATGGACTCCGGTTCTATATCAAAAGATGAAATCGCATTATTAATTGGCCAATCTCCTCAAAAAGAAAAAGAGCGGATCTTGCGGGATTTAAAAACAGGAATAATAAAATGTGTGATCGGTACTCACGCATTACTAGAAGATCCAGTTGAATTCCACGATCTGCAGCTCGCAGTAATAGATGAACAACACAGGTTTGGTGTCAACCAGCGAAAGGCGCTCAGATCAAAAGGTGACAATTTGCATCTACTTGTGATGACTGCTACTCCAATCCCGCGATCATTAGCGCTAACAGTTTATGGTGATCTTGATGTAACAACCATTGATGAAATGCCCCCAGGCAGAAAACCTGTAAAAACGTTATTGTTTGATCAAGCTAAAAGAAAAAAAGCCTATGGCTTGATAGAAGAACAGGTTAGAAATGGTTTTCAAGCGTTTATTGTTTACCCAATGATTGATTCTGGGGAAGAAGATGAGATGTACAAATCAGCCGTGAAAGAATATCATCGAATTCAAAAAAGCATTTTCCCTGATTTCAAAATAGGCTTGATGCATGGAAGATTAAAGCAAGCAGAAAAAGACCAGATAATGGGAAAATTCAGATGTAAAGAATATGATGTGCTTATTTCAACCACAGTAATTGAAGTTGGTGTCGATATACCAGGCGCCACTATTGTGTTGATCGAAAGTGCCAATCATTTTGGGCTTGCACAACTCCATCAGATTAGAGGTCGAATTGGGAGGAATAAGGAGGACTCTTTATGTATTCTTATCCCTGCAGATGACGATGCAATAGAGAATGAACGTCTAATTGCAATGACTAAAATAAACGATGGGTTTAAATTAGCGGAAATAGATTTGAATCTTCGCGGTCCCGGAGAATTTCTTGGCACGCGCCAGTCTGGTTACGCAGGTTTTAAATTTGCAAATATATTTGACATAAAGCTTATAGAGGCCAGCCGAAAGCAAGCACAGTATATAATTAAGCATGACTCCAGACTTGAACAATCTGTGCACAATTTATTACGAGAAGAATTGAATATCTATTGGCCAGAAATATAAGAAATAATTGTATAAAATATAGTAAGGAAAGTTTGTTATGGTAAAAGCTATTTTTCCCGGGACATTTGATCCAATTCATTACGGCCATATCGATATTGCGATCCGGGCCTCTAAATTATTTGATGATTTAATAATCGCAGTCTATGATCGGCCGTTAAAGAATCTTCTCTTTTCACCGGAAACCCGTTTGGATTTAGTTGTTCAATGTTTCCAAAAGGAAAAAAACATTCGTGTTATGGGTTATAACAACCTCACTGTTGAATTCTGTAAATCTCAAGGAGCCAAGGTCATCGTTCGCGGTTTGAGGGTTTTTTCCGACTTTGAACATGAGTTTCGCATGGCCCTTGCCAATAAGCGATTAGATAAGGAAATTGAAAATATTGCATTGATCACAAGCGAAATGCATACATTCCTTTCATCCACAACTGTCAGAGAAATCGCAGCATTAGGCGGAAACGTTTCTACAATGGTTCCTCCGCATGTTGAAAAAATATTATTGGAAAGTATGAGATCATTCGATGAATCAAAAAAAATGGATCAGCATACTTCACTAAGAGATTGAACGAAAATACATGTAAAATAGTAATAAGAGAACAAATATGGACATATTACATTTAGTAGATCGCCTTGAAGAACTTTTTAATGAAAGCAGCTCACTCCCCTTGACAAAAAAGGTTGTCATCGATGAGGATAAAATGCTTGATCTAATAGATCAGATGCGGTTAGCAATCCCAGATGAGATTAAAAAAGCTCAATCAATTAACAATCAAAAAGAACGAATTATTGCGCAATCCCATGAAGAAGCAAACAGGACCATATCATTAGCCAGGGAGCAAAGCGAGAAATTGGTATCAAAAGATGCCATTGTCCAAGAAGCAAAAATTATTGCGGAAGATATTATCAAGAGAGCCAGTGCTGAGACTGAATTAATTAAAAAAGAAGCTGATCAATATGCGGTTGACTCATTAGACCACTTAGAAATTGAATTGTCAAAAATCCTTACTCAGGTGAGAAACGGGATGATGACATTACAAGATAATCAGATCACGAAAGAGGTTTTACCTGAACAAAACACTGATGATTTACCCATTAATCCTGTAACGCAATCTGAATAACCTCATCCATGTGATCTACCAGTATAACCTCAAGTTCCTTTTTTACTTTCTCCTTTATTTTAACCAAATCTTTGATATTCTTCTTGGGAATAATTATTTTCTTTAATCCAGATCTATGTGCAGCCAGGATTTTTTCTCGCAATCCTCCTACTTGGAGAACCCTTCCCCTTAAGGTAATTTCGCCCGTAAGTCCAACATCGTGAAAAGTTTTTCGTTTTGTAAGGGCAGATATCATTGCCAAACATAATGTGATCCCACTGCTTGGACCTTCCTTCTGAACAGCACCCTCAGGAACATGGATATGTATATCTAATTTTTCAAAAGTTTCTATTTCTATGTTGAAATATTTCGCTCTTGATTTGATGAAGGTTAAAGCTGTCTGCGCAGATTCTTGCATGACATCGCCAATTTGTCCAGTTATATTTAGGTTTCCCTTCCCTTCTACAACTGACACTTCTACCGGCATAATTTCGCCGCCATTTTCAGTCCATGCCACCGCAGTTGCAACCCCTATCTCATCAACATTCTCTGCCCTGAATGGAAAATATTGGGGTGGTCCTAAATATTTTTCTACAGCATTGGGTGTCAGGATTTTTGAAACATTTTCAACTTTTTCAATTTTTTGTTTAGAAACTTTTCGGCACAATTTGCCGATCTGGCGTTCTAAATTTCTAACTCCTGATTCATATGTATAGTTCTGGATGATATTCTCAAGTGTTTTAGGATCAAACTCAATATCCTTTTCAGATAAGCTGTTCTCTAAGATTTGTTTAGGTACAAGATGTTTCAGCGCAATTTCAACTTTTTCTTCGATTACATATCCAGAAAAATCGACGATTTCCATTCTATCTAAGAGCGCTGGAGGAATATTATCTGTCGTATTTGCAGTAGTAATAAAAAAAACATGTGATAAATCATAAGGAATTTCAATGTAATGGTCAGAAAAAGCCTTGTTTTGTTCTGAATCCAGGATTTCCAATAATGCTGCTGCGGGATCGCCTCGATAATCATTGCCTATTTTATCAATTTCATCTAACATAAATACGGGATTGATCGTTTTTGCCCGCTTCATTGCCTGGATAATCCTTCCAGGTAATGCGCCAATATAGGTTCTTCTATGACCTCGTATTTCAGCCTCATCTCTTATACCGCCCAAGGAAATTCGAACAAACACGCGTCCTAGTGCTTCGGCGATGGACACGCCAAACGAAGTTTTTCCAGTACCTGGAGGACCAACAAAACACATGATTGGTTGTTTGGTATGTTCTGACCTCAATTTTTCAACAGCGAGAAATTCTAATAATCTTTCTTTCGCCTTTTCAAGTCCACAATGGTTTTTTTCTAATATTCCCTCGACATGTTGAATATTTAGGTTATCAGTTGTTTTCTCTTCCCAAGGTATTGTTAGTAGCCATTCAATATAGTTCCTGCCAATACTTGCTTCAGGTGATAGAGAGGGGCCCAACATTAAACGCTTAATCTGATCTTTTAATATTTCTTTTACTTCTTCAGGCAGATTCTCTCCCGCGATTCTTTTCTCATACCTCTTAATCTCTTCTTCCCAAATATCTCCCTCGCCTAATTCGATATTTATAGCTTTAACTTGCTCTCTAAGGTAAAAATCTCTTTGACTTTGGTCTACTTCCCTCTGAACATTGAAACGTATCTCTTCTTCAATATTCAGAATGTCCAATTCGTTTTTCAATAATTTATAAACAAACATCAATCTTTCAACCCCATCATACATTTCAAGGATTTCAATCCGTTTTAAATACGGTAAAGATATGGCAGTGCAAATCATATCTGCCAACCATCCTGGTGAGGTAATTGAATTTATATGCATATTTGCTTCGTCGGGAATAGAGCGATTAAGTTGAACAACACTCTCAAAAAGAGTTTTTGTTGTGTTTATCAATGCGTGTTCTTGATTATTTATATTCTTATTAGTCCCAAGAATTGGTTCCGCCTCAGTGAGGAGTATCCCGTTTTCTTCAATAGTGTCCAGGATCTTTACCCTCCTTCTTCCTTGAACTAATGCAGAATGAGCGCCGTCAGGCATTTCCAACAAGCTCCCCACTGCAATTTCAATTCCCGTTCCAAGAAAGGCGTTGGAATCCTGTGTTTCCTCTTTCTTTATTAGGCCAACTATTGTCTGCTCCTTTTCTTGCGCCTTAATGACCGCAGACAGATCCCTGTTGTTTGTGATAAAAATAGGTGAAATCATATTTGGGAAAATAATGATCTTATCTAGCTCGATAGCTGCTGATTTAATGACCCCATTGTCATTTGCCTTAATATTTATAATATGCTCAAACCCCTCATTTCTATTAAACATTCCCGCCCGATACTCATTTCTGTTTGAAAACTTATTTTTCATTGTCATACTTCGCTAATTCTCCCGTTCTGCAAGCAGCTGTTTTATTGCTCCCGCTATAAAAATACTTCCGGAAGCGATAAAAACTTGATCTTGTTTACTCTTTCTAAGTATAAGTGGAATGATATTATCAATTTTTCGTGTGGAGTAATTTTTCAAATCTAAATTTAACGCAAAATTTTCTAATTCGCTTATTCCCAACGCACGGGGATGTTCTGATTTTGTAAATATTAAATGGGCAATATATGGCCTTATGATCTGAAGCATTGACCTAACCTCTTTATCTTCTGAGGCTCCAAATATTAATGTCACCTTTTCTTTACCGAGATATTTCTTTATTGTATTCCTAAGTTTCCTAAAAGAATCTTTATTATGAGCTCCGTCAACTATGACAAGCGGTTTCTGGCAAATTACTTCGAAACGACCCGGCCATTCGACTTTAGAAAACCCGTTTGCCAATGCGTTTTCACTTACTTCATAGCCAATTTTCCTTAATTGCACAATACAAGCATAAGCAGTGATAGCATTATTAATTTGATGATCACCTAATAAAGGAATTTCATAAATCGGACTGTTTGCAACTGACAAGTTAGATGCTCTTTCTATGATCATGAACGATTGTTTCAATAAAGAAAATTTTATTTGTTTATATTTATATATTTTAGATGTGTCGATTATTAAAGAGCCTTTGCTATTTGCAATTCTTTCAATTGCCTCTTTCGCTGATTTTTTTTGTGGAGAAAGGATCACAGGAACTGATTTTTTGATAATTCCCGCTTTTTCTTCGGCGATTTTTGCTATCGTATTCCCTAAAATTTTCATATGATCATGTGAAACTGGCGAGATAACAGAAACTACAGGCTTGACAACATTTGTTGCATCCAATCTCCCCCCCATCCCAACTTCGATAAGAGCAATATCTACTTGTTGATCTGCGAAATATTTGAAAGCTATCGCAGTAATAATCTCAAACGTGGATATTTTTTCTACGCTATTGATAATGTGGCGCAGATTGGTCACATAATGAGTCAATATTTTCTTGGGGATATCATGGTTGTTGATCTTTATTCTCTCACGAAAGTCGATCATATGAGGGGAGGAATAAAAGCCAACTTTATACCCTGCCTCTTTCATAATAGAAGCAGCCATTTCACATATTGAGCCCTTCCCTTTAGTACCTGCCACATGAATAACGTCGTAATTAAGTTGTGGATCTCCTAACAATACCATCAACTTATCCATTCTTGACAAGTTAAATTTTTCTGGTGAATATCTCAAGTTTCTGGTTATACTTAAATCTATAAACGAATAAATAAAATCCAATGATCTTTGATATTCTCTTTCTATTTCCATTCAAACCTCATTTTCGATTTAGAATTTTACTTTACGATGCAAAATTATTTTTATTAATTGCAGGTAATACACGTTGGGAATAGCGATTGGGGTTGGTAATTGCTAAAATTCTCCTTTGGTTTTGTGCAGAATTTGATGTTTTACAGTTATTTTCTAAAATATTGGTTTTTTGCTGATTTTGGACGGTGGTATAAATAAGGGCTTATTTTAATAGATTGGAGCTATTTTGCAGGAAATCCAAGAAATAAAAGATTTTCTTGACCGAAATTTAATCACTGTTCAAAAACCTGGTCGTTATGTAGGTGGAGAATTCAACCAAATCATCAAAAATTGGGATAGCGTAGATGTTCATACAGCTTTAGCCTTCCCAGATATTTATGATATTGGGTTTCCCAATTTAGGGGTTGCCTTACTCTATAAAATCATTAATGACCGTAAAGATTCTCTGGCGGAACGTGTGTATGCACCATGGCTGGATATGGATAAGCTTCTCTCGGATAATAGTGTCCCGCTATTTTCTCTCGAGAGCAAAACCCCCCTTCGATATTTTGACCTAATTGGTTTTTCAATCCCTTATGAAACATTGTATACCAACGTTTTAAATATGCTGAATTTGAGTGATATACCTATTTGGTCGCAAGATCGAAATAGTGCAGACCCAATTGTAATAGCAGGCGGGCATGCCGCCTTTAATCCTGAGCCTATGTATGCTTTTATTGATGCTTTTGTTATTGGCGATGGTGAAGAAATTATTGAAGAAATTCTGGATGTCATAAAATATTGTAAAATTAAACAAATTGAACGCCAAGAGGTTATCAACCTTCTTAGTTCAATTGAAGGAATATATGTTCCTTCTCACTATACCGTCAAATATCACCAAAACAAAACCATTAATAATATAACAAATCTCTTATCAACGGAGAAAAAGGCAATAACTAAGAGAATTGTTAAAGTACTCCCCGCTCCATCTGCTAATTTATTAGTTCCGAACATTAAAGTAGTGCATGATCGAATTTCGATTGAAATAATGCGTGGGTGTTCACGTGGATGCAGGTTTTGTCAGGCCGGAATGATTATGCGCCCTGTACGTGAAGCACGCCTGCAAGACATTACGACTTCTATGCGCAACGCAGTAGAATTAACGGGAATTGGCGAGGTTTCACTTTTATCTTTGAGTACTTCGGATTATTCACAAATCAAGGAGTTGATCAGCAATGTAGCGCTTTTAAGTGAAGAATACAATTTGAACTTTTCCCTCCCCTCTTTGCGAATTGAATCATTTAATAGTGATGTTATTAGCGAAATTAAAGGTAAAAGAAAGGGGAATTTCACAATTGCGCCAGAAGCAGGTACAGACAAACTTCGATCAATAATTAATAAACCAATTCCCGAGCACGCGATATTTGATACCGTTCAAGAAATATGCAATAAAGGGTGGAATAACATCAAACTTTATTTCATGATTGGATTTCCCCAAGAGACGATGCTGGACATTGAAGGTATCGTAAATTTATGCAAAGAAATAAACTGTCTAGGAAAGAAGATAAACAAGGGCAGATTTAAACTCAATGTAAGTATCAATACCTTAATCCCCAAAGCTCATACACCCTTTCAGTGGGTAAATTTTGATGATTATGACCAAATAAAAAAGAAATATGATTTTCTGAGGACGGAATTTCGGAAGGCAGGAATTAAAACGAGTTTTCCAGTTTATAAAGCTTCTTTTCTTGAATCACTATTGTCACGCGGAGATCGTCAATTATCTCAAGTTATATATGACGCTTGGAAAAATGGCGCAAAATTTGATGCCTGGCATGAGTGTTTTAACTTTGAAATTTGGGAAGATGCACTCAAATTGAATTCAATTGATCCCTTTTTTTATACTGGTAGACCAAGGAATGATGACGAGGTCTTTCCGTGGGATCATATCAACACGGGTGTTAATAAAAAATTTCTTCTACTTGAATATAAGCGCAGTAAAAAATCTAAAACTATCCTTGATTGTCGTGAGGCATGCTTAAACTGCGGTATTCAAACTAACTATCAACTAATTTGCAGCAAAGTTCGTTCTGGCAGGGTATAAGATGAGAATTCGAATTTCTTATAGAAAGTGTTCTCCAATACGGTTTACAAGTGCTTTAGACATGCATCGTATATGGGAGCGGTCTTTCCGCAGGGCTTTGATAAAAGTTGCTTATTCAAAAGGATTTCATCCTCAACCGCGTATTCAATTAGGAATTCCCCTTCCGCTCGGTTTCACTAGTTTAGATGAGAAAGTGGATGTATGGATTGAGGAATCACTTTTTTTGGATGATATTTCTCGGCAATTGGAACAAAACCTACCTTCGGGATTGAAAATCACCTCAATTCAGGAAATAAATATCTCCGAAAAAGCTCTTTCCACCCAAATTCAGTTTTCTGATTACCAAATTTATTTACTGGATGAGAATTTTTCACCAAAATTAATTAAAGACAAAACAATTAACTTGCTAAATGAAAAAGAAATCATCCGGGAAAAAAGAAATGGTAAAAAATACGATCTCCGCCCATTAATCGTTTCAATGGAATCGAACACAGAAATTCAGGGTAAACCACTTATTTCACTCCGCTTGCTATCCCAGCAAAATAAAACTGGCCGTGCGGATGATGTTATGTTCGCGATGGGATATTCAATTACCGATTTTATAGTAGAACGGATTGGATCTTATACTTGACGAATCCTCTTTCTTACGCTGTGATCCGTGAATGCCAAAACCCCAAATGCAACTTGCGGTTCCCCGATATTTACGAATTGGATCTTTCCATAAATTGCCCGATATGCGGCTCTGCTGCGTTAATCAAAGAAACGATAGATCTTACTAAAGATTACCGAGATAATAATAATTGGGAACCATTCAGAGAGTTTACCCTTATTCTTGATAATGTGCGAAGTGTTTATAATGTCGGAGCGATCTTTCGAACAGCAATTGGACTTGGATTGAATCACGTGTACTTATGCGGGATTACACCAACACCAAAACATAAGAAGTTTACAAAAACCAGCCTTGGTGCAGAAAATTTTATAATTTGGAAAAAATCGTTCAATAGTGTTGAACAATGCAAATCGCTCAAGGAAATAGGATATCAGTTAATTTCAATTGAATCTACAACTGAATCAATTTCTCTGTTAAATATAAATAAAAATGATTTAGAGGATAATAAAATCGCAATAATTGTTGGTAATGAAATCACAGGAATTGACCCGAAAGTGTTATCACTTAGTGATTTGGTAATTTCAATACCAATATCAGGGAAGAACAAATCATTTAATGTAACAACAGCCTTAGGTATTGCTTTATTTCATCTGAGTGCCTTGAGCTCAATCTGATGTAATATTTCTTTATAAATAAAATCCACATATTCCGTGCTTTCTAATATTAATACTTGTGCATTTTCCCAATGAGATAGAGCAACTTCCACGAGTTCTTTTCTTATTACAATGAAAGCGATTTTGAATAGTTTTCCCTCAAGAATTTCAAATGATTTTTTCCATCCCCCATTATTTTCCAACTCTAAATAGCCTATCTCATCGATAATCAGTATGTCACAAGGAACGGATTTGTTTAACACGTGATTACCCCAAGGTATTGCGGCTGAATTCATTTTCCAAATTCGGCTGGGCTTTTCTTTATCCCAACCCGGTGAAAAATCAGCCAAATTCACTTTTCTTCCGCTTTTAATATCCAAAGCCCTTATCCCGATTTTTACATTATCACGATATATTCCCGGCGAAACAATCCCTGCCACTGAATATCCCAAATTAATTAATCCTTCCATAACTTTAGAGCAAAGAATTGATTTTCCCACATCTCTTTCACCAGTAATTAAATTTATTTCACCTAATTCTATTTTCATTTTTTACTAACAATACTTTCTGCCCATCTATGACACCAAATTTCAAAGGGGTGTCTAAGCACGAAGATAAATTCTTTTCGTTTAGAATATTATCGGTAGGCCCGTACAATATTTTTCGTCCTCTCGTGATCAATATCGAATTATCAGCAATTTGGAACGCTTCCAAAGGGTCATGTGTCGTAAAAATTATCGTTTTTCCTAATCGCTTTAATTCTTCCAAAATAGAGATAATTTTAAGCTTAGTGCCGATATCTAAGTGTGTAATCGGTTCGTCAAGCAGAATAAGATGTGCCTCCTGTACTAAAGCTCTGCCAATACGCACGCGTTGAAGTTCTCCGCCACTAATTTGACCTAATATTTTCTCCCCTATATGTTCGATCTCCAATTTCTCTTTTACATCTTCGATAATTGAATAATCTTTCCTGCTAGGTTGCGAAAAAGACCCAATAAACGGTATTCGTCCCAAAAGCAGGAAATCATTCACTGTGTATTCCTTTGGAATCTCCTCATTCTGAGGTAAATATGCAATTCTGCCATTTGCCCTTTCTGCAGGGATGTATTTTCCGTTTATGCAAAAACCAACTTGGCCATATGTTGGTTTTATATAACCCAACATAAGCAATAACAACGTAGTTTTACCTGATCCGTTTTTGCCGATTACGGCAGAAATAGTTTTCTCAGGGATCGATAGTGTTAAATCTCTAATCTTGAAATCATCCTTGCGCTCATATGAATAAGAAATGGATCGGAGCAATAATTTATTATGCCCGCATTTCATAAGAAATCATTCTTAGTGAGTAAAAGTATTATAAATATCATTGCTCCCAAGAAAGCGGTAATTACACCTAAAGGTATCTCCCCAGGAAGAAGAGCACGCGCAAAATTATCACTCATTAAAACGAACATACCACCTAAAATCATTGATACTGGGAGAGAATACTTTGTATTTTGTCCAGTGATCACCCGAGCAATGTTTGGGATTATCAATCCAACCCACCCAATAATCCCTGATAAAGAAATAATTGAGGTGGTAAGCAAAACCGAAATCATTAGGATTATCACTAATTCAAAATCATTTCTTAATCCCATAGAGAACAGAACTTCTTTATCCAATGAAAAGATATTTAATCGCCATCTATAAAAAAACAAAAGTAATAAGCAAGCCAATATTATTGGCAGTATCTGCATTATAGACGTCCAATTAGAATTGCTCAGACTGCCTAACATCCAAAAGACAATTGAGGGCAGTTGGTCAAGTGGATCAGCGATATATTTAATAATTCCTAATCCAGCAGAGAAAAATGCGGATACGGATATACCAGCCAAGACTAACGATAATCGCTCTTTCTTGTTGATATTTTTTGACAAAAATAAGGTTAGTGTTATGGAAATTATGCCAAAGACAAATGCTAGAACCTGAATCATAAAATACGAATTGCCAAACACTAATATTCCTATAGCCGCCCCAAACCCAGCCGCCTGATTTACACCTAATAATCCAGGCTCAGCCAAAGGATTTTTAAATATACTTTGCATTATCATTCCAGAACTCGCCAATCCGAACCCAGCTAATATTCCGAATAAAATCCTTGGAATTCGTACCCGCAACATCAAATTCAAGAACAGCTCATTCGAAAATATTTGGGTTATTCTATCCGGTGTGGTGTAACGTCCAATAAATAAAGAAATCAATAATAGAAAAAACAATCCAAACAAAAAAACTCTCGTAAGTTTGCGAACCATGCTATTCCAGATAAATAGAAATAATTGGAATTATTTCTGATTCTATAAAATCCTCTTTTAATCCATAAAAGAACGTATAGAAATTTTTCACGGTTTCTAATACATATTCCCGCCCTATCCGTTCTGGGTACAATTCAGATGCCATCCATGTATATCCGAGAATCCAGCGCGTGTCTGGTTGATCCCAACTTGTAAAATCATACGGGAAAGGTGATAAATTTGCTTTATTACTTGACATAAAGATTTTCCACAATTCATCATTTTCCAAACCCATCGTTATTTCATTAGATTGCCCTCGATAATTAATAATGAAAATATTATCTGGATTCCAATTCAAGATTTGTTCAAAATTCACCTCTGTCCATCCCCCGGATAATGACTCAGACAACCAAACTGGATTTGATTTAAGATTTTCTATCATTTTGGTTTGTAACCAACCACTTGAGGGAACCTGGAAAGAGTATTTTTGATCTATATTTGTTGCTTGCAATATAAGGACATCTTTCCCGTTAGTCTCAGATTTTAATCGGTCATTTACCTCAGAATAGATCTTCTCATACTCAAGAATAATTTCTTCCGCTCTTTCATCCTCATTTAAAACTTTCCCAATTACGCGAATATCATTATTTATGTCTTCAATATTCTCGAAAGATACGTAGATTACTGGAATCCCAACTTCCTCAAGCCCAATTCCGATTTCGTCTTTCATTGAAGTTTTTAGAATAACAAGATCGGGATTTAACGGAGCCATTTGTTCTACCCCAGCTCCTTTTTCTAAAATTAGTTTAGTTTGATATTCATCATCAACTAATTCAAGAAACTTATCCGGTGATTGGGATCTATTTTCAATAGCTAATAATCTTTCATCTAATGTGAATAAATAAAAGAAATTAGCCAACATTGGCGTTTGTTTACCAGCAATAACAATCCTCTCAGGATATTCTGAAAACTCTATTGTTCTTTCCAAAGCATCCCGGACAACGAATTGATTGGGTTTGCTTATGGGGACATTTCTACAACCAACCATCAAGCAGCAAACTAACAAGCAAAATAAATTTTTCTTCATGTTCCTTCTCCAATTTCTTTTCCACACCAATCTAGCCAATTAATAAACCCGTTTATTTGAGATGAGCGGTACTTTCTCACGAACCAAAGAAATGAATTTTCTTCATTTCTTTCTTGGGAATCAAACTTATAACTATCTTTCCATTTTTCACACTCTGCTTTCTGTTTTAATATTAAATCCTTCTTATAAAGTAATTCATCCTTTCTCATTATGTAAATTTTTATTAAGAAAAGAATTCTTAGATCTCTCCCATGTTTAATCGGTGTTATCATCCATTCATTAAAGATGCTTCTACCCTTATTCGTAAGTAAATATGTGGTTTTTGGAGGTCTGTTTCCATCTTGCCCAGAAGTTGCTTGAATCAACCCTTGTGATTCAAGCTTTTTTAACATTGAGTACATTTTTCCAATTTTTACCCGCCAGACTCCCCCAATCCCACCAGGATCGGATATTTCTTTGTAAAGTTCATACCCATGCTTGGCCTTTTCAAAAAGGAATCCCAGAAGCGCAATTTCTAAATCAACATTTTCCATATTATTCATAGAGTGAATATTCATATTAATTATACTCGACATATTCTATATTAGAGGAACTATGATAATATTCAAAAAATTACATGGATTCAAAATGCCTATCTATGAATATAAATGTGCGGATTGCAATACAACATATGAAATAATTCGCTCAATCTCATCCGCAAATCACATTAGTGAATGTGTAAACTGCCAAAGTAGAAATACAAGACGGATTATGTCTCCTTTTTTTACATGTAATTCAAGCAGCATAACCAGTAAAAGTAGCTCTTCTTGTGTAAGTTGTTCGGGAAGTAATTGTTCAACCTGCAGATAATAAAAAGAACAGGAGGAAAGGTATGTTTGAGAATAAGAATGTATTGATATCAGGGGGCTCAAGTGGGATTGGTTTGGCACTTGCTAAACAATTGTTTTCTTTAGGATCATCTATCACAATACTAGCAAGACGAAAAGATTTATTAAAAAAAGCATTATTGGAAATTGAAAAAGAAAGGATCAATTCTCAGCAAACTGCAAATTCAATATCAGCCGATGTGTCTTTATACGATGAGCTGAAATCGGCTTTGGAGAAAGACCGCCCAGTTGTTGATATTCTTATTAATTCCGCTGGTATTGCTTACCCAGGCCTATTTACCGAGTTAGATCCAGAAATATTTTATAATGTGATGAATGTAAATTATTACGGGACTGTCAACTTAACTAAGCTCATCGTCCCCGAAATGATTGAAAAAAGATCGGGATATATCGTTAATATTTCTTCACTTGCCGCTGTGATTGGAATATATGGTTATACTGCATATGCACCCTCAAAATATGCGGTTCGCGGGTTTTCGCGCTGTCTACGCTCAGAATTAAAATCAAAAGGAATTGATGTCTCAGTTGTTCTTCCACCAGATACAGATACACCCCAATTGGCTTTTGAACACACCCTTTTGCCAGACATTACAAGGCAAATCAATCAGAGTGGTGGGGTGATGAGCCCCGAAAAAGTATCAGACAGTATCATTAAAGGCATGAAAAGGAAAAAGTTCACGATCATCCCGGGTTTAGAAGGAAAACTTCTTTACCTTTTAGCCCCTATCTTCGGCAGGTATTTCTTTCACTTCGCGGTAAAAAAGGATAAATAATATCTCGTTTATCGTCAATTTAATATCCCCTTCTTCTTTGAAGTGTTATATGCAAGATGCTATACTTCGATGATATAAAATTCTTCTCAGGAGGCTCAATGGAAAGAAATTTCCTCACAATCACAGATTTTTCAAAAAATGATTTAGAGAAATTACTCAAATCAGCTCTTTCTCTAAAAAATGAATATTTTAATCATGGCAATCCGCCCTTATTAAAGGGAAAAGTTTTAGCTATGGTGTTCAACAAACCTAGCTTACGAACACGCATCTCCTTCGATATGGCTATGAGACACTTAGGGGGTGACGCTCTATTCATCTCCCCAAATGAAATTGGGTTAGGAAAGCGTGAATCTATTGCAGATGTTGCTCGCGTTCTTTCTGGATATGTAAGCGGAATCATGGCTCGCGTGTTTGCGCATGATCATGTAACAGAACTGGCAAAGTGGTCTTCTGTTCCCGTGATTAACGGTCTCAGCGATTACAACCATCCATGCCAAGCATTTACGGATGTTTTTACAATGTATGAGCATTTCGGAAATCTTGACGACTTGAATGTTGCCTATGTGGGTGACGGCAATAATGTGGCGGTTTTGTTATTACATGCTTGTGTAATTCTGGGGATTAATTTTACAATTGCTTCACCACAAGAATATGATATTAATTCAAAATTATGGGAAACTGCTGAGGTCCTTTCTAGAAAGAGCGGATCAACCATTAATCAACTACGCAACCCGCAAGAAGCTGTCTTAGATGCCGATGTTATCTATACTGATACTTGGATCAGCATGGGGCAAGAAGAAGAATCCAAAAAACGGGAAAAAGTATTTCCTCCATATCAAGTGAATTCAGGTTTATTGAATCGAGCAAAATCAACAGCAATTGTAATGCACTGTCTTCCCGCTCACCGGGGACAAGAAATTACTGATGATGTGGCAGATGGACATCAATCACTCCTTTTCACTCAAGCCCATAATCGTCTACACGCACAAAAGGCAATTCTTTTGAATTTATTGGGTGAAACTTAGAAAATGAATAAAAATCAGCTCATAACTCTTGCTGACAAATACGGTGCCCATAATTATAAACCGCTCGATATTGTTCTTGAACGTGGTGAAGGGGTTTGGGTGTATGACACTGATGGAAAAAAATATCTTGACTGTCTTAGTGCTTATAGCGCCATTAATCAAGGGCATGTACACCCAAAAATTTTAGCTGTCTTCCAAGAACAAGCGAAAAAATTAACTCTCACATCGCGTGCGTTTAGAAACGATCAACTCCCCCTCCTCTATAAAGATCTCTGCGACCTCACAGGGTACGAAATGGCGATCATAATGAATAGCGGCACAGAAGCTGTTGAAACAGCGTTGAAGATTTCCAGGAAATGGGGCTACCATACCAAGGGTATTGAAAGACACAAAGCTGAAATCATCGTGGCAGCTGGTAATTTCCATGGAAGGACAATCAGTATCATATCGTTTTCCACTGAACCTCTCTATCGAGATGATTTTGGTCCATATACACCTGGGTTCAAGATTGCCAAATACGGTGATTTAGATTCAATTATTTCACTTATCAACGAAAATACAGCAGCTATCATGCTTGAACCGATCCAGGGAGAAGCCGGAGTAATTATTCCCCCAGATGGTTATATAAAGGCAGTTTCAAGTGTTTGCAAGGAAAACAATATCCTTTTTATTGCTGACGAAATTCAAACAGGATTGGGTAGAACAGGAAAATTATTTGCTTGCGATCACGAAAAAGTAAAACCAGATATGCTTATCATTGGCAAGGCGCTATCAGGCGGTTTCTATCCAGTATCTGCTGTTCTTTCCAGTGCGTCTGTTCTTGGTTTATTTTCTCCAGGTGAACATGGTTCAACATTTGGCGGAAACCCCCTTGGAGCTGCAGTTGCTAGATCTGCCCTGAAAGTACTCGTTGAAGAAAAAATGATTGAGAATGCAGCAATTCTAGGGGAGTATTTTTCGGATCAATTATCAGAGATTCCTTCATCGAAAATTAAGGAGATACGGTCAAGAGGTTTATTAATTGGCGTTGAATTAAGAGAGGACGCTGGTAGCGCAAGGGGATTTTGTGAAATTCTTCAAGAAAAGGGAATCCTTGCTAAGGAGACCCATGATACAACCATTAGATTTGCCCCGCCATTGATCATTGACAAGGGAACTATAGATTGGGCACTTGAAAGAATTCGCGACACATTACTTTAGATTCTTGTTATTGATATACTTGATATAATGAATCGCTGTACCAAAATAGTTGCCACATTAGGTCCAAGTAGCAATACTAAAGAAATCATTCAAGAATTGGTTCAATCTGGTGTAAATATCGCCAGGTTAAATTTCTCACATGGCACACAAGCCTCTCATTTAGAGATAATTAATATTCTCCGTAATTTGCCTTCTTACAAGAATAAACCTGTTGTCATCCTTCAAGATTTACAGGGTCCTAAATTACGCGTCGGAAAACTTCCACCCGAAGGGGTTAGACTTTCAGCTGGCGAACTCATTTCTCTGGAAATTGACTTGGAAAACCATGATGTCAATTATGAACTATCTGACACAAAAACATTATTCTTAGACATCCCCAACATTTTACACTGCCTACGGCCCGGGGGAAAGATTCTTTTTGATGACGGGAAAATAGAATTAGAAATAACCAAAATTAGTACGATTGTGATCTCTGCGCGTGTTATCCTGGGAGGGATTCTTTATTCAGATAAAGGAGTAAATCTGCCCGGAACAAGCCTTGATATTCCCGGATTCACTCAAAAGGATCGGGATGACCTTGTTTTCGGTTTGGAAAATAATATTGACGCTGTTGCAATATCTTTTGTTAGAGGGCCGGAAGACATCCAACATGTAAAAGATTTTATTAAAAAGGTGCGTCCCGATCAAGCTTCAATACCTGTTATTGCAAAACTGGAATTACCAGAGGCGATAACCAACCTTGAAATAATCTTAGATATTGCTGATGGAGTGATGGTAGCTCGCGGAGATCTTGGGGTTGAAACCTCACCTGCAGATGTTCCGATTATTCAAAAAGAGATCATTCAAGCTGCGAACCATAAAACCAAGATCGTGATTACCGCAACTCAAATGCTTGATTCGATGATTAATAACCCACGTCCCACTCGCGCCGAAGCCTCAGATGTTGCTAATGCTATCTTTGACGGAACAGATGCGGTTATGCTCTCTGGAGAAACAGCTAGCGGTAATTATCCAGTTGAAAGTGTCAAGATGATGGACGCAATTGTTCGTAAAGCCGAAGAATCAAACTCCAAATGGACTCATCAATATCGATCAACAATTAGACAACAAACTGATGATGTTTTTGCAATCTCCATTGCTGCACGAGAACTTGCACATAACCGTAAGGTAAGCAGTATTGCCGTTTTCACTCAATCAGGGCGGTCTGCTTTGCTGCAATCAAAAACGCGACCAGAAGTTCCAATTCTTGCTTTTACACCCAATGAAATAACTTTCCATACCTTAGGGCTTTATTGGGGAGTTACGCCTTATCTCGTACCTTTTGCAAGCTCGTTAGAGAACATGATTCGTCACGTTGAAAAGGCATTACTAAAATTTGCCGATATCCAGCCAGGCGAGAAAGTTATTATGACATCTGGTTTTCCCATCGGTGCAATGCGACCGACGAATCTCGCTATCCTTCACACTATCGGCGAGCTAGATAGTAAATAGTTATCGGAAACTCCGATTAATGTTTTCCAAAGTATCCCTATTCGGCCTAATTTTTTCGGGGGGAAGGCGGTTTAGCGGTTCCTTTCCCATGGAATACATTTTGTAAATATTTGGCGTATTTGGATCTACATACAATAATCCAGTAATAAGCCAATTACGTCGAATAGCTTCTTCCAGCAAACGAATAGCTTCCGTTCGATTAGTTGGATCATAATCACGTTCTAATTTTTTAAATAGGATTACAGAACCATCATGCATGGTAACTTCTCTTAATGTGCCTCTTTCAAAATCATCAATGGTAATTTCATCTCGTGGTGGTATGAATTCAAGCTCATGTATGGGAGCTTCATGCCCTTTCCCCCACGAATATGAATGAAGAGAATAATCCTGATTATTAAACGTAACGCAGGGGCTAATAATATCAATAATTGCAGTTCCGTTATGACTGATTGCTGCTTTTATCAACTCCTTTACCTGTTTTGGATCACCTGCAAATGAGCGCGCCACAAATGACGCGTTTGCTGCGAGTGCTTCCATTGCAATATCTACAGGCAGGTATGGATTTTCTCCTTGTCTTTTCAGTTTCAATCCTTTTTCAGCAGTTGCAGAAAACTGCCCTTTTGTAAGTCCATAAACCCCGTTATTTTCAACAATATATACCAAAGGCACATTTCTGCGTGCAATATGTTTAAACTGGCTCAAACCAATATTAGCCGTATCTCCATCTCCACTAATGCCTATTCCCTTCAAACTTGTGTCGGCAAAAAGCGCACCTTCAGCCAACGATGGCATCCTGCCATGCAAACCATTAAATCCAAATGAATTCTTCAGGAAATAGGCCGCAGATTTGCTCGAACAACCAATACCACTGAATTTGACAAACTTCTCTGGAGGGATTCCTAATTCGTAACATGCGGAAATGATCATGTTAGAAATAGAGTTGTGTCCGCAACCTTTGCACAAAGTTGATGGATGCCCAAGATAATCTTGTCGTGTGAATTCTTTTTTCATCCTAATTTTTGATTTTTCCATAATTCATATCCTGTAAATGCTTGTCTATTGCTTTCTTAATCCATTCAGCGCTCAATGAAAGACCATCTAGATGAGAAATAGATATTAGTTTTTCTGCATGGTTTGGGTATCGTTTAGATAGAATATCTTTCATTTGTCCATCTCGATTGCACTCCACAATAAAAATGTACTCATGGTGTGTCAAGAACTCGTCCACAGATCCACTAAAGGGTAAAGCCCGAATTCTCATGTAATCCATCCCAATCCCATCCACTGTAAACTGATCAACCGCTTCAATTACTGCCATATCTGATGATCCATATGAAATCAAACCTAATTTATTTTTGGCTTCTAGGGAAACAATTGGTACAGGAACAAAATTCTTTGCATTATCAAATTTCATTCTTAAACGATTCAAATTCCTTTCCCATCCTCCTGGGTCTTCACTGTAGTGTGCAAATTCATCGTGCCCTGTTCCGCGAGTAAAATACGCTGCTTTCGGATGCAAATTACCAGGTATTGTTCTGTACGGAATCCCGTCTTTATCAATATCAAGATATCTCCCCCAATTAATTCCTTTTGATATAAATTCCTCTAACTCATCTTCCCAAATCACTTTTCCTCGATCAATTTCAGAATCCGGATATTCAAAACCCTTACTTACCCACTCATTCATTCCCAACTCGAGATCACTCAGAATTATTACTGGCGTTTGGAATTTTTCCGCGATATCAAGCGCTTTCCACCCAAATTCAAAGCATTCCTGTACATTTGCTGGTATTAATATGATGAAATTTGTATCACCGTGACTTAATGAATGAGCAAAGGAAAGGTCGCCTTGTGATGTTCTTGTAGGCAAGCCAGTACTTGGCCCAACACGCTGTACATCCCAAACCACCAATGGTATTTCGGCAAAATATGCCAATCCCATGAATTCTGCCATAAGACATAAGCCAGGCCCGGAAGTGGCAGTCATTGACCGTAACCCTGCCCACCCTGCCCCCACAACCATCCCTATTGACGCCAACTCATCCTCAGCTTGTACAATCACGCATGTGGTTGTGCTGTTTTCTTCATCGAAACGCAATTTTGGAATGTACTCATTTAATGATTCAGCAATACCTGTAGCCGGTGTTATCGGGTACCAGGCAGAAAATTGCAATCCACCGTAGAGAGCACCAATTGCTGCTGCTGTATTGCCATCAACAATGATACGATCCTCAATTATCAAAGGAGGGTTTAATAAAAACCGTTTCTCACAAGAAACATTATTTTTTGACCATTCATAAGATTGCATTACTACATGCATGTTTGGTTCTACCGCATTTTTTCGATTTTTAAAATGCTTGTTTAATACCAATTCGATCTTATCAACTTCAATATTAATTAATTCTGCTAGAATCCCGACATAAACCATATTGGCTAAATATATTTTTAAATGAGCAGGAACTTTGCATTCATTTATAATCTGTTCAATAGGCATTCTGAAAACACAGCATTCTTTTGAAATCTCTGGAACCGCGATCGTGGTATCAACAAGCAATATCCCGCCAGAGTTCATTCTTTTTACATCATTATCAATAACTTCCTGGTTTAAACAAACCAAAATATCATCTTTTTCTAATCTCCCCAAATAACCTTTTCCGCTAACACGCATTGAATACCACGTTGGCATTCCTTGAATATTTGACGGGAAAATATTTCTACCTGATACGGGAATTCCCATATTAAAAATTGCCTTTAATATGGTACTGTTTGCCGTAGCACTTCCAGATCCATTAACTGTACTAAATTTGATCCCAAATTCATTTATGTGATTTAAATTATTATTCATCACCCAACTTCCTTTAGACTTGAATCTTCTCGTTCATAGATTAGATTTATATGTTCCTCGAGAAACTGATAGGCTTTCTCATACTCACCTTTAGAAATCATAGTAATTATTCGATCATGGTACTCCCAGACTCGTTTCAAGTATGATAGGTCTGCAAAAAGATCCAACCCAACTAACTCATACATATCCCAATATGATTTTAGAAGCCCTTTAACAAATATGTTGTCTAATTTACAATATATCTTCAGATGATAGGAACAATGTTCTTGATGCGGTATCTGAATTTGATTGCAGTTTAATTTATTTACGGCTTTTTCAACAATAGATTGTATAGAGTATATGTCTGATCTGTCGAGTAATTTTACTGATTTGATAAAAAATGATTTTTCGAGCTGATTGCGCAAATCTGAGTATTGATCAAAATATTCTTTATTAGATTTTATTGCACAATATAAACTCTTCACAACTGCAGGAGAAAAATCATACGGCAAGAGAGAAATTCCATTTCTTGGCTTAACTTCTATCAAACCTAAGTTCTTCGCTAATTCTATTTGCTCTCTCACACAGGGAGTGCTTAAACCTAATTCGAGACCAATCTGTTTAATAGAGGGTATTTTCCTATTACGATCTTTTGTTAAAGATAATAGATACTCCAAAAAATCCGATTGCTTATTAGAAAATATATTATTACTTTTCATTAATATTATTTATCTGATTAATAATATTTATAACAAAAAGCATCCTTTTCGACAACTAACTTTTGTAACAATAAACGTATGATGTCTTTAAATTTTTGAAAAAATTATTCGATGAAATTCTTCTACGAAGTGAGGTTTATTTTTTTTATCTTTGAAAGCTGCTTTTGATGCCATATGCGCCCTAAACATATTAACATCACCAATTTGCGAAGTGTGTTGTTCAAGTGCTTGCATTTTTATAGGCCATGATTCAGTGACATCTATTGTTATATTTGCTTTTTTGGGCAGAGATAACCACACCTCTTCGACATAATGCGGTTCCAATCCCTCATCTAATAATTCTGGAAAAAACAGTTTGTTCTGTGAGGCGGGAAAAACAGCGTCAACTACAATTTGTCCAGCAGCTCGATGATCTGGGTGATTTAAGTAATTATCGTTTATATAATAATTAGTGGGGTCGCAAGTAACAACAATTTTCGGTTTTTGAGCTCTTATTACTCGAACAATATTTTTTCTCGCCATGAGATTTGGCACAAGCATTCCATCCACATAACTCAAATATTGAATCCTTTTGACTCCTAAAATATCAGCAGCGAGCTTTTGTTCTTCCTCCCTAATTGCAATAATATTATTCGAAATCTGGTAGTTATCATTTATCCCCTTTTCCCCTTTAGTGAAAAGACAGTAATTTACACTATGTCCTTCCCGCACCCATTTAGCAATAGTTGCACCGCAAAAAAATTCAGGATCATCTGGATGAGCTAAGATAATTAATATATTGATAGGGGAATTCCAAAATTTCATTCTTTGCGGGATTCTTTGCTTGAATTGTTCTTACGTCTTCTTCTATTTTGATTGTTATTATTTCGGTTTTCTCGACTATTTGATCGCTGCTTTGGTTTTTGGTTTCTGTGAACATTTTTCGATTCTTGATCAGGTTGAATTACTTCTATCTCTTCAATATCAAATTCTTTTATGCCATGTTCATCTAGTGCTACAAAAACCGTTTTTCTTAAAGGAGCAACGTCTTTTACTTTACCAGCGCCCATAGGAGTATTTACTCTCTTTTTCCTCTTTGGCAAACCTTTTAAAGCCTCAATATAATGACAATATTCATAACTTAAACAGCATCTAAGCCGATTACACATACCTGTAATATCAGATGGGGTTAATGAAATTCCTTGTGTTTTAGCCATTCTAATAGAAATTGATTCGAATTTATTGAGAAACCTTGTACAGCATCTTGTTTCTAATCCACAAGCCCCCATACCACCATAATATTTCGCCACATCTCGAGGCCCGACCTTGTGAAAATCAATTTTTTTAACTTGATATTTCTCTTTCATCTCTTTTATTATTGAATTGAAATTTATTTTATTTTCATTTTCAGTTGAATATAGGATAGAAAGCACCTTCTCATCAAATGAAAATTCTGCTTTAATTACCTTTACTCCCTTTATTCCCTTGGCAATCATTTTTTCTCGAGAAAGTTGCAATGCCCCAGATGCTTTTACGTTCAATAATTCCTTTTTCTTAAGATCTTCTGTAGTTGCCAATCTGTCAACAGGTTTATAGCGCATCTTTTTTCGCACTTTCCTGTCTTCTACAATTTGAACTAATTTTCCAAGCTGCCAGCCCCTGCTTGTTTCTACAATTAAATAATCTCCTAATTTAACATCTTCGATTGCCGAAGCATCAAAATAATAGTTTTTTCCAATCGGAGAAAATTGTATTCCTACAACTACGGGTAAATTGTTAGAGGATGTATCCATGTATTTTATTATTTTAAAACCAATTGAGAAATAAATGATGCGATCTTTCCGGCAATATCATTAATAATCACCGAAACTTTTGCGTCAGGATTGTTTACAGCTATCGGTTTCCCCGAATCCCCATGAATTCTGACCTCTGGATCAAGGGGTATTCTACCCAGAAAGTTTAAGCCGTATTTATTCGCCATATCTTCTCCCCCGCCGCTGCCAAATACATTTATAACTGTCCCGTCCGGCAACTCCAAGCCCCCCATATTTTCGACAACACCAGCAATAGGAATCCCTAACTTCTGGAACATTTCAATTCCTCTGCTAGCATCATCTACAGATACTTGTTGTGGCATTGTTACAACAACTCCGCATGTAACAGGAATGTGTTGAGAAAGACTAAGTTGGACATCACCAGTGCCAGGTGGTAGATCTACTACCAAGTAATCCAATTCTCCCCAATCAACATCTTCAATAAATTGCTTTATTGTGCTATGCAAGAGCGGACCACGCCAAATCAACGGCTGGCCATCTTTGACTAAAAAGCCAATCGAAATAACTTTTACTCCAAATGCTTCAGCTGGAATCAGTTTTCCGTCTCTAGGTTGAGGGAGTTTGCTCAAGCCCATCATCGTTGGGATATTTGGTCCATATATATCAGCATCCATCAAGCCAACCTTTGAGCCTGCCTTCGATAGAGCCACTGCAATATTTACCGCAATAGTTGATTTTCCAACTCCACCTTTACCTGAAGAAATTGCGATAATATTTTTTAAACTTTTATTCCCTTTGTCTTGTATGGCTTTGTCTTGGGGAACAACAGCTGACATGTTTATTTTTATATCGTTCACACCTTCCAATTTTTCAATAGCATTCTTAACATCATTTTTTATGTGGTCTTTTAAAAGGCAAGCGGGCGTGGTAAGCACTACTGACAAGCTCACATTTCCGTTTTCAACAACCACATCCTTGATCATATTTAATGATACGAGATCGCGATTTAATTCCGGATCATTAACCTTACGCAATATTTCAATTACGGATTCTTTATTTAATTTATTTGACATTAATGATTTTCTTTCTATTCCTACTCTGATTAATTGATTTTATGCACAAACTTCAACCGCGTGCAATTCTATCACAATGAATTCTAAAGTATTTCTTGGTAAAAATTGAGTTTTATAGAAAACATTAAAAATCAGTTATTATTGTGTTAATTAAATTATGTCTTTGTTTTTATCAGGAGTTTTAGATGAAAAAAGCATTAATTGCATATTCTACATGGGCTGGAGCAACTCATGAAATAGCTGAAGAAATCAGCAAAGTATTCCAATCTAAATTGTTTGACATTGAGGTTGTCGCCGCAAATGAATGCAAAAACATTGATAATTATGATGTAATTCTATTGGGCACATCGATTCATGCAGGGCAAACAGTAAGAAGTTTTCGTAACTTCATTAAGCAGAATATTGATATCTTGGTTAATAAACCTACCGCGATATTTATTGTTTGTGCCAACATGATGCTTGATTCAAAAGATAACAAAGATGAAACTTTAGCTTGGCTGGAAAAAGTTCTGGGAAAATATGAAAAGTTAATTCCCATATCAATTGGTTTGTTCGGTGGAGCTACCCTTACTGATGGGGAAGATTTCAATAAATTAAACATATTAATTCGTAAAATGATTACTGCAATGAACAAAAAAATGGCCGCCAAACACGGGAAAAGCGATTTTAGAAACTGGGAATTAATCAATATCTGGGCAGAAAGTGTGATTAAACAACTTGAAATGTAAAGTTACCTTCTCATGAAATTACACAAGCAAGCCAACCACCTTATCTATTTAGCCTATTTTTTAATTGCTTTCATTGGCGGTTATCTTGCGTTTCGTGCAATGACATGGGGACCATGGGCTTTCAGTGATTCATCTGCGTATGTGAGTGCAGCAAGAAATTTCGCGTCCGGAAATGGGTGTGTTATTTATCAATCAACAGGTGAAGTAAAAATATTGAAAGAATTTCCTCCGTTTTTCCCTGTGTTATTAAGTATTTTTGGAGGAAATAAACTCGATTATATAAATACGCTTCGTTGGTGGAATATCTTTCTTTTTTCTTCTTCAACACTACTAATCTCACTAAATATTTATACTGCAACTCGGAAACATTATTTATCTATAATAGCTGCTTTGTCTTTCATTTCATCCCCTCAAATTGTTGCTATATATACAAGCGCAATGTCTGAACCTCTATTTATATTCCTTTTATTATTATCGTTATTTTTGTATCAACTTATTTCACAAAGAGATAACAAATTACTCCTATTCATGTTTCTTGTAATTTCCTCACTTCTACCGATCACTCGATATGCGGGTATTTTATTTGTTGGTGTCTTTGGATCCAGTTTATTTATTTTTTCGCAAAACACTCGAATTATTAAGAGGATCAGAAACACTGTTGTTTACTATATGTTTACTATCCTCCCTGTTGGTTTTTGGCTATTTTCACTCTTCAATCAATTAAATGTGGTTGGCGGAAAACGCTTTTCTTTAGATAAAAATATCTTTAATAATATTGAAAGAAGTATTTTCGATGAATTATTAGTCATGAAATTTTGGATTCCATATGTCGAAATATACATAGGTACTTTTACCGAAACCTTCATAATTTTATTTGCTGCAATCCTAATTATTTTTCTGGTTGGATCGACAATCAAGCAATTTATTTCTTCTAACAAAGCAATCGAATTAAATAAAAAACATTTTTTCTTTCTATTAATTCTGATGATTTTTGCTTATGTTTTATTCATCGGTCTCACGCATTCAATTACTATTCCTCAAATTGATATCATTGATCGCATGATGATACCTATATATCCACTT
This sequence comes from uncultured Pelolinea sp., assembly GCA_965195205.1. Lineage (GTDB taxonomy): Bacteria > Chloroflexota > Anaerolineae > Anaerolineales > Anaerolineaceae > Pelolinea. The sequence goes on from CBDAFG010000087.1 coordinate 32,364, forward strand.
TGTATTTTTGTTATTTTTCTATCGGCAGATGCCCTTCTCGATAAAATAGAGCAAGAATATTTATTATTAGTTTTCATTGTCGCAATATCATTTTTAGGCCTAAGATATAATTTTTTGCGCACAAATACATATATACGAACTATGGAAGAGAATGGGCATGGTTTTACAGCACGTGCATACCAACAATCCGGATTGATTAATGAAATCCAAAATCTCTCTTGGGATCAAGAAATAATTTCTAACTCATCCGGGTTTGTTCTTTTCTATACCAACCGATATCCCATACAAGTTAATGATTTTCCAAATTATGCTTATGGCTCAGGAAATTCATATGGCGAATATTCTTTTCGCGAAAATAACGCCGCCTTAATAATATTGTTTTCAGATTTTTCTAATTATTATGGTGAAAAGTCTGAAAACCTTCTACATTCGTTAACTAACACCCTCAATGTCGAATATATTGACATTGAGGGAGGTGTCTATTATTATCGATAAATAATTTATTCCACCGTAACAGATTTCGCCAAGTTCCTTGGTTGATCTACGTCAAGCCCCCGCATCGCAGCAATGTGGTACGCTAACATCTGTAATGGAATAACCGCTAATATCGGATTTACCATCCATGGTGCATCTGGTATCCATAAAATTTCATCTGCAATGTCAGCAATTCTTTCATCCCCATCGGTTGCAACGGCAATGATTTTTCCACCACGCGCTTTTGCTTGTTCCACCTGGCTTAGCATTTTTTCATACCACTTATCCTTTGGCATAATAGCTAAAACTGGCATTTTCTTATCAACAAGGGCTATCGGCCCATGCTTCATTTCTCCAGCTGGATACGCCTCAGCATGAATATATGAAATTTCCTTCAATTTCAAAGCACCTTCATAAGCGATCGGCATATTTATCCCTCTGCCTAAATACAGAATATGATCATATTCATTTAAATATTTTGCTACGCGTAGTGCATCGTCTTCTCTGTCTAAGCATACGGAAACGAAATCAGGAACTTTACCAATATCGCTAATTAATCTTCTTGTCTGCTCTATATTTAGTAAACCTTTTAAGTCTGCGAGCATCACAGCTAAAAGATATAAATCAACTAAAGGTGCTGTAAATGCTTTTGTAGACGCCACGCCGATTTCAGGCCCAACTTGCATAGAAATATAGCCATCTGCTAGCCGCATAGCTTGAGATCCAATTGCGTTGACGATAGACCAAACAACCGCACCCTTTCTCCGCGCCTCTTCCATTGCCCCAAGAGTATCAGCTGTCTCCCCAGATTGAGTAATAGCCATCACTACGGTATTTTTATTTATAATTGGATTTCTATAGCGAAATTCTGAGGCAATATCAACCTCTACCGGTATTTTTGCGATTTCTTCGATCAGATATTTACCCACCATGCCTGCATGATTAGCAGTACCGCATGCAACAATCTTTATGTTGTCGATTTTTTCCACGAAGTTTTTGTCAATATTCAATTTTGGAAGAACAATCTTTTCATAATTGAAATTTATCCTTCCTGCTAGTGTGTCAGTTATAGACCTGACTTGTTCGTGAATTTCTTTCTGCATGAAATGACGGTAATTTCCTTTTGCAGCAGAAACCGGGTCCCAATTTATTGTCTCAACTCTATGTCTAACAGTTTCTCCATCCAATGCAGTAATGCGGATATCATCTTTTGTGATAACAGCAATTTGCATTGAATCAAGAAACACCATTTTATTTGTGTGAGATAAAATCGCAGGAATATCAGAAGCAATAAATTTTTCCCCCTCACCCAACCCAATAACAACACCTCCAGCATTACCTATTCTCGCAGCAATTATTTTTTCCGGTTCATTTGTTGAAATGACAACTACCCCATGGGCACCCTTAATTCGCCCAAGCGTTTTTTGCACCGACTCCTCTAATGAATATCCATCATCTAAATGCTTCTCGATCAAGTGAACAATTGTTTCTGTATCTGTGTCTGAAGAAAACTTCACCCCATTTTTCAGAAGTTCATCTTTTATTTCTAGGTAGTTTTCTACAATACCATTATGAACTATCACAACTTTCCCGTTATATCCGATATGCGGATGGGCATTTTTTTCGTTTGGCTCACCATGAGTCGCCCAACGAGTATGACCAATACCCGGACTGCCACTAATAGGTTTTTCTTCGACAAGTTTAATTAATCGAGATATTTTCCCTGAATCCCGCCTTACTTCAATCTTACCGCCTTCAATTACAGCTATCCCCGTGGAATCATAACCACGGTATTCCAATTTCACTAAACCCTCTAAAATTATAGGTGTTGCATTCTTGTCACCAACATATCCTACTATTCCGCACATATAAACCTCCAAGTGTATTGATCAACAAAAAACACAGCCATTGAATTAAATGACTATATAATTTTATTGAGTTCACAGAAAAAGTCAGGGATTTTCACCTGGAGGGCATCCGCCGAACTTTCGATTTTCCTGATTTGCCATTGAAATCAGTTAACTCTACTCTGCAGTAGAGAACCCTCACCTCGTCATTTTGTGTTGGTGCTACAAAATCAGGCGCTACCTTTTCTTTAATATTTACCAAATTATACATTAATTTCGTAGAACTTGACTTAATGCAAATTGCCCAATAAAATTTCATTGCAATATAATTTACTATAGGAATAAATTAGTTGAAAAGGTACTTAGTGAGCAAGTCCTCTGAAAAATAAAATTGAAACCCCATGGTAAAAAATTACTGCTGTTTGATTTACGCCAAAAACAGCATATAAGACCGAAGGGACAAACTCGAGTTAATGGATCTCTTAATATAAAAATTTAGATGTCAAAATTCAATTTATTGCTACCTATTAGTACCAAACAGAAAAAGGAGAAATATGATCACACCAAAAGATTTAAAATTTATCAAAACAGATGAGTGGGTTAAAGTTGATGGTAATACCGCAAAAATAGGGATATCGTATTTTGCGCAGGATCAGCTTTCCGATATTGTTTATATTGAATTCAATAAAGAACCAGGAGAATCCATCGAGAGAGACCAAGTCTTAGTAACAATTGAATCTGTAAAAGCTGCTGCTGATGTGAAAAGTCCAGTCAGTGGTAAGGTTATTGAAATAAACGAAAGTCTTTCAGATACTCCAGAAACTTTAAATGAAGATCCGTATGAAAATGGTTGGCTATGTAAGGTTGAATTAGATAATCTTTCAGAATTAGACGAGCTTATGGATGCTAAATCATATGACGAGTTTTGTGAAAGTAGGCATTAATGTTCATTCCGCATACTGACAAAGAACGTCAGGAAATGCTAAAAACAATTGGAAAAGACTCTATCAAAGCTCTTTTCACTGACATACCTGAATCCAAAAGATTTCCTGTCCTCGATTTACCTGAAGGAATATCTGAAATGGATGCCTATAAGCAAATGAGCATGCTTGCAGATGCAAATAATTCCTGCGAGGAGATGATAAGTTTTCTTGGAGCTGGTGCTTATCACCATTACATCCCTGCAGCAGTAGATCTTCTATTACAACGTGGGGAGTTTTTTACTGCTTACACACCATATCAACCTGAAATTTCTCAGGGAACATTGCAAGCAATCTTTGAATTTCAATCTTTAATTGCAAATTTAACTGGTATGGAAGTCAGCAATGCCTCACATTATGATGGTGCAACAGCGGCAGCCGAAACATGCATTACCGCTTACTATCATTTTCGCAAAAAAAAAGGAAACATCATCCTTTCCCCCTTTATCCACCCGCATTATTTAGAAACTATTAAGACTTATCTTCAAGCTATAGTTGAAATCGAAATTCGTATTCCTAACATCTCAAAACCAACAGATTTTCTTGGGTCAATTAGGCAATTGGTTGATGAGAATACTGCGTTGGTGATGGTGCAATACCCTGATTTTCTAGGAAATATTTTAGATTATTCGGAGCTATCTTCCTTAGCACATGAAAACGGTTCTTTATTCGCTGCTATTGTTTACCCAATTGCATTAGGCATGCTGAAATCGCCAGCAAAAATGGGTGCCGATTTTATAGTTGGTGAGGGACAATCCCTGGGGCTTCCTTTAAATTTCGGAGGTCCATATCTTGGGTTTTTCACAACACGCAAAGAATTGATCCGAAAAATATCCGGCAGGATCGTAGGTGAAACCAAAGACGAAGATGGACAACGCGGATATGTTCTAACCCTTACAGCAAGGGAACAACATATTCGACGCGGAAAAGCCACATCTAATATTTGTACAAATCAAGGATTAAACGCACTAGCAGTTTCAATTTACCTTAGTTTGTTGGGAAAACAAGGATTAAATGAGGTTGCAAATCAATGTTTTCATAAAGCCCATTACACAGCTTCACAAATAGAAAAGATAAATGGCTTTACCGTACTCAATGAACATCCTTTTTTTAATGAGTTCGTAATTCAATGTCCATCTGATGTTAATAAAATGCAAAGTAATCTTTTAGAACGAGGAATTCTTGCTGGTTACAATCTGGAATCCGATTTTTCTTCTAGGAAGAATCAATTGCTCATCGCGACTACTGAGCAACTCACACGAGAAGATATCGACTTCTTCGTGAAATCCCTACGAGAGGTAACCAATGTCTGAACCAACTGTATATGAGCTATCTTCAGAAGGAAGATCAGGGATCAAGTTCCCTGCTTTAGATGTTCCAGAAACCAAATTACCTGATAACTTTCTACGGGAAGATGTCCCTCTACCACAACTATCAGAATTGGATGTAATTCGTCATTTTACAAACCTATCTCGTTTAAATTACTCAATTGATAAGGGCTTTTATCCATTAGGTTCATGCACTATGAAATATAACCCACGAATCAATGAGGTTACAGCTCGTTTTCGAGGGTTCACCAACACACACCCATTCCAGCCAATTGATACAATCCAGGGTAATTTAGCAGCCATGTATTTTTTGCAGGAATTGCTAAAAGAAATAACAGGGTTTGGTGCCGCCACGCTTCAACCAGCTGCAGGGGCTCATGGTGAATTTGTTGGCGGGCTGATTATCAGTGCCTACCATAAATTCAGGGATGATAATCACCGCACAAAAATATTAATTCCAGATTCAGCACATGGAACAAATCCTGCCACCTCAAATATGTCTGGGTTTGAAATAGTAACTATTCCTTCAGATAATCGTGGAAATATTGATTTAAGTGCATTAATTGAAGCATGTAATGAGTCAACTGCTGGCCTTATGCTTACTAATCCAAACACATTGGGCTTATTTGAAGAAAATGTGTTAGAGATTATTGACATTGTTCATACTGCAGGAGGTCTCGTTTATGGAGATGGAGCAAATTTAAATGCACTATTAGGCATTGTGAAACCCGGTGAACTTGGTTTTGATATCATGCACATCAATCTCCATAAAACATTTTCTACACCACATGGTGGCGGTGGTCCTGGTTCTGGGCCAGTTGTTGTTGCAAATCATCTGGCAGATTTTCTGCCAGAACCCATCGTCGGTATTATTGAAGACGGAAATGATGAAATCCCCCCATTGTATGGTTTTATTAATCCGAAGAATTCTATTGGTAGAATGAAAACATTCCATGGCCATTTTGGAATCATCGTGCGTGCATTAACTTACATTTTGATGCAAGGTAAGGATGGTCTTCTGGAAATTTCAGGCCATGCAGTATTGAACGCCAATTACCTTATGGCACTCCTAAAAAATCATTACACGCTGCCTTTTGATCGTACATGCATGCATGAATTTGTTCTTGAAGGAGTTTGGAAAGATGTCCATGGAGTACATGCATTAGACGTTGCCAAGAGATTGATGGATTACGGCTTTCACCCACCCACAAATTATTTTCCGCTAAATGTGAATGAAGCATTGATGATAGAACCAACTGAAACCGAGAACAAACAAACGTTGGACCATTTTGTTGACGCTATGATTTCTATCGCTAAAGAAGCGCATGAAACACCGAAGCTTTTAACAACCGCCCCTCACAATACACCTATTAAACGACTGGACGAAGTAAAGGCTGCTAAAGATCTTGTTTTATGCTGCTGGTTTCCTGACAAGGCCTAGGAGTAAATTTCCGCTGGGTTCAATAAACTCAGCGGATTCTTATTTAATATACTGATCTAGTCTATCAAGAACAGTATCAAGTTTTTCAATATCTTTTCCGCCTGCTTGCGCCAATTGTGGGCGACCTCCACCACTTCCGCCAATATCCTTGGCAATAGTGCGAGCTATTTTTCCAGCATTAAACCCCTTTTTTATTAGGTCATCGGAGACTGCGACAATTAATTGTATTTTGTTGTTCTCTACAATATTAGAAAGCACCGCAACCCCATCCGTAAAATCTTTTCTGAATTCGTCTGCAATTTCCCGCATAATGCCAAGTGACAAATCGCTAAATTGCATTTTAAGAATGGGGATTTCACCAATGGAAAATATTTCTTCTTTGGCCTTCTGATATTCGTTTAGCGCTTGTTCTTTTGATAATTTAGCAATTTGATCTAATAATTTTTGCTTTTCATTAAGCAATTTATTTACAGAAAGATGTATATCGCCAATTGGGCATTCCAATTCATTCGCAGTTATTTTCATGGTCGACAATCTTTTATGAATGATTTCGTAAGCTTTTCGACCAGTTACAGCTTCTATTCGCCTAATTCCTGCAGCAGCGCTACCTTCGCTTGTAATAATAAAACTGCCAATGTCACCCGTCTCAGAAACATGTGTTCCACCGCAGAGTTCATAAGAATATGGCATAACTTCGCCAATTGTGATCGTTCGTACATCTTCACCATATTTCTCGCCAAACAGTGCTGTTGCTCCCTCGCTCAATGCCTGATCAAGTTTTTTATGGGTAACAATGAGGTTAGAATTTTCCAAGATGGAATTATTCACTTGCTTTTCGATCTCTTCCAATTGGTCAGGAGTTACTGCCTCAGGATGAGTAAAATCAAATCGCAATCGATCTGGAGCAACCGAAGAACCAGCCTGCCTAACATGTTCTCCAAGAACTTCCCTTAATTTAGCTTGCAGCAAATGCGTCGCAGTATGATTGCGCATAATATCTTGCCGCCGCTTTTTTTCCACCTCTACATCTACATTTTGCCCAACCTGTATTTTCCCTACTTGCATCTCTCCACTATGAACAATTATTCCTGGGGCTGGCTTTCTAACATCTTTAACAACAAAAACGCTTTCGCCATTTTCAGATTTAATAAATCCAGTATCAGAGACCTGCCCCCCAGATTCAATATAATAATTCGTATTCCTGGTAACAATTTCAGCTACATCACCTTCGGAAATATCTAAAACTAAAGATCCTTCCTTAATAATAGAAACTACTTCAGTATTAATCAATAAAGATGCATATGGGTCAGTAAAAACACCATCCTTGTCAATTACTTTTTCTTTGATCAAATCAGAAACAATTTCAGAATAAAACTCGGCATCTTCCCCACCCAATGGCCCAAATTCTTTGCCAGCTCCTGAGCTCAAACGGTGTTCTTCCATAGCATCATAAAACCCTTTTTGCTCCACGGTAAACCCATTTTCCTCAAGCACGTCTTTTGTTATTTCAAGCGGAAGCCCGTGCGTAGCGTATAAATCAAAGGCCAAATCTCCTCTAAATTCCTTTTCATCACTCTCAGCCACTGAGCTGATATAGGTTTCAAGGATTGACAGCCCACCCTCTACTGTACTTTTAAATTTCTTTTCTTCTCGGGTCAAATTATCAATAATTGTTTTCTTGTTTTTCTTCAGTTCGGGATAAGCATCCCCATATAATTCGATTACTTTTTTCGCGACCTGCCCCAAGAATGGATCATCTAATCCGATCTTTGAGCCAAATCTTGCAGCGCGCCGAATAATCATACGGCAAATATAATTCCTCCCTACATTTCCCGGTACGACACCATCCGCAATAAGGAAACTGGCGGCTCTACAATGATCTGCTATTACCCTATATGGAGTGAAATGCTTTTCTCTTTCTTCTTCTGTTTGGCCGCTGATCTCCATGACAACATCCATCAACGGCAGTAATAAGTCAGTGCGATAATTAGAATCCACATCTTGTATCACTGAAACGATCCGCTCAAAACCCATGCCAGTATCAACGTGGCGTGCAGGAAGCTCATCAAGGTTGTTTGGTCCTGTTCTGTTGTATTGGATAAAAACAAGGTTCCAAAGTTCTAAGAATCTAAAGCAATCCCCATTCACATAGCATTGATGGTTTGGGTCATCCTTTTTATCGCAGTATTTTTCTCCTCTATCTATATGTATTTCGCTGCATGGACCACATGGGCCTGTTTCAGCCATTTCCCAAAAGTTGTCCTTCCGCCCAAAGAACACAATATGATCAGGGTCAATGCCCGGCTGTTTTTCCCAGTTATCCGCAGCTTCTTCATCTGTTGGAATTTCACCTTTCTCGTCTTTAAAGCATGTGACCCATATTTTGCTTTTATCTAGCCCCCATACTTCTGTCAAAATTTCCCACGCCCAAGAAATTGCCTCCTTTTTGTAATAATCTCCGAAAGACCAATTTCCAAGCATCTCAAAGAAAGTGTGGTGATAATTATCTCGGCCAACATCATCCAGGTCATTGTGTTTCCCAGAAACTCGCATACATTTTTGAGAATTAACCGCGCGTTTATATGGACGATCATCTGTTCCAAGAAAAACATCTTTGAATTGGACCATACCAGCATTAGTAAAAAGCAGTGTTTGATCTCCACCAGGAACTAATGAAGATGAAGGCACAAATGTATGCTCTTTATCTTTAAAGAATTCGATAAATTCTTCTCGGATTTTATTACCAGTAACGTTTTTATTCATTGACTCCTCAAAATAATCCCAAGTTTTATGGAAGAAATTATAAGTTAAAGAAATAACATAATTATTCTTTATTAACGAGAAACTGCTAATTTAATGATCTTTCCACTGTCATCCATCGTTACTCTTGCATATTGTGTATGTTCGCGTTTCTCAGATACGATAGATTTGTTATATAAAATTTGAGTAAATATTTTATATTCTTGATTACTACTAATTGTACTATTTTCATTAGTCCCAATTTTTACCATCTTATTGATGTTGATTTTATGTTTTTTAACTAAGATTTCTGCATTTTCTAATCCTGGTATATAACTTTGCAATAATTCTTGAAGGTCTTTGGTAATTTTTTCAGATATGCCAGCTGAAGTGACAACGTTTCCATCCTGATCACTAACTACTCTTATATTTTTCTCAGAATACGTATCCTCCCTTGTTTTTTCTAAGTAAATATCGGGTTCCAAATATCCGAGAGGATCTCCATAAAGAACAAATGATTGAATTGTTTTTTGGTCTTCCCCATCTAAATATCCTTGGCGCTGCTTCATTACTTTTACTAAACCGATCTTTGCCTGCATTAATGATTCGCCAAAAGAACAACCATCTTTAATATATTTCCAGAATATAAACCCAAGTAAGTCACCCCCAATCAACGGCGTGAATACTGATCCATATGAAATGCTCGTTGACCCAACAAATCCTTGGCTATCAATAGATATGAATTTCAAAGCGATAGAATCGTCAATTGATTTTTCTTTTATATTCCCTCCATAACAAGCTTCAGTAAAAACAAGATCGATATTATTTGTTTGTTTTGAAAGTTTATTTGCTGATATCGCAACAGGAAAATCTGGGCCAGAGGATACTTCATTGAAATCTCGCTGACCATACCATTCTGGTGTATTTGATAAACCATGCAAGTTGAAATAAGCACATTTAGCTTTCATAAGTTCATTACTATCAATAGTTTCATCATCGAACGGTGGAGATATTCTTAGGTCAGCTCCTTTTCCTATCGGCCTAAATGAAGCTATGGACGATCGACGCCAAACTTCAGCGGAATAACCAAAATTCTTTGGTTTTTTAATTAATTCCCTTATTATTTTTAGAATATTAAATCGTTTGTTCAATATAGAATAAATATTTTTTGATGGAATAAGGGCTGCGTGAAATCTTGTCACATTCCTGATTTGATTAATTAATAAACCTGGATCATTACCCTTCTCCCCCGGTAGTCGACCAACAGGCCACTCTGGCAGAAGATAATTACTAGATGACGTAGAATATGGGTTATCTGATAATACCTCCTTATCACCATCATCCGTCGGATTAGGCAGCCTATGAAATGGTATTACACTGTCATTCCCTATTATGACAACAGCTCCTATTTCTTTCCCACTTTCTCTTAAAATATTATCCAGATCCATCAAACTTAGTTTGATCTTCCATGGATCGATCTCACCAACGATATTCATTCCCCATTTATTCATATAATTAAAATCGTCAGGTAAAAACACATAAGATTCCCAACAGGCTCTTTTATTAAAAGTATTTGATAGTTCAGTTAATTTTTCAATAATCACATCAGCGGACTTCGGACCATATTTTTTGTTTAATCCGGATTTTGAAGAAAGAATCACATAAACGGGAGAGAGTTTTGTATCATTGGAGGTTTTTAATATAGATTTTTGTTTCAGCTGCTGCGAATTTTCTCTCTTACCGGCAGGAATTCCCTTTGACTTCTTTTTTGTTATACCTCCAGAATTAAGTCTATTCCAATCTAAAGAGACAGCAATGCTGGTTGGAATTTGCTGATCAAAAAACATCTCTCTATCTTTCGGCCAAATTGATAGATATTCATGGTCATCACCTAACAACTTCCTAACAACAACTCCGCCAGGATCAGATTGGACACAAGAATGCAGTAAAACCACCGCTTCAGTCTCATTTCCGGAATTCATCTTTGCCATAGCTAACCATATTTTGAAAAGAATGCATTTTTGCCATCTCTGATGATAAATTTCCACTAATTGTGAGTTTGATTCTAGATCTTGAAGTATTAAGGAAATTCGAAAGTGCTCAAATGCAATTAATATATTGTTAGGATCTCCTGCAATTGCACTTTTTAATAATTTTTCAGCATTCTTAATTTTATTTCTCTTAATCTCATTTTTAACAGCACGAAGGCTGGTTGCCCATGGATAAATTTTACCCATATCATCAATTTTCCCAGTAAGAACATAAATTACAGAATGTAAGTACTTATCAGTTTCCTCTGACTGATTGGCTAACAATTCATAACACTCTAAATTTTCAGGATCCCTTTCTAGAATTGATTGAATCCCTCTTTTTGCTTCTCGATTGTTCTTGTTTCTAAAACCTATCTCAGCTTTGTAAATATTGCTTTGGATATCATTAGGATATATTTTTAGCCAACTGTCAATCAGATTATTTAAAAAATAAATTTCTCCGTTTCTTAGGCCAACTCTATAGATTTGGTTATATTTATCTAAGCCTATGTGCAATCCCTTATCCACGTCTTCCTTTTATTCCTCTTTTTTACTATATTGGCTCATTTTTATTTGCGTTGAATTATCTAAAATTCGTTTAATACTTTGTAGATCAGAATCTTCATTATCTATCTCAAGTGTTCTCCCTAAAATTGTATTGGCTTCTTTGTACCTGCCTTGTTTATATAGTAATATGCCAGTATATCGCAAAAGATCAAAATCATCTGGCAAGATATCTAGTCCCTCCTTAAGAATGTCGATTGAGCGTTTATAATCACGCCTGTCTTCAAATAATTGTGATATTGCAATATATTTTTTCCCATCAAAAGGATCAATTGCTATTACTTTAAACAAGTAATCAATGGCTTTGTCAAGATCTCCAAGGTCTTTTGCTGTTTCACCCAGCAAAAACAATACATCGACGTTCTCTGAATCATTACTTAATGCTTTTTCTGCATATTGAAGTGTATTTGTTACATCCCCATTAATTTTATATAATTTTGCCAGATAAATTAGAAGGTTTGTATTCTCTAAATATTCTTCTTGATCTAACAAATATTTTATTGCAGTATCAACCCCGGTTTCCTGATAGATATATTTTGCTGTTTGGATTACAAGGATTTCTTTGTTATCTACCTCGTTTATTTTTGTGAATCCAAGCAAGAATGATATTGCGCTATCTGCGTTTTCCAACCCTTTTATAGTCATTGATTTTAAAATGATAGCTTCAGTATTATTGGGACTGTTTTTTAGAATTGAATTAGTTATTTCTTGAGATTCACTAAAATTGCCTTTCTTATATGCAATTTTGCCATTGATAATATTAATCTTATTTTTGTCTGGTTGAATAATCCTTGCTTTATCAATGAAATAAGTTGCCTCATCCAATTTTTCTTCTTCAACGAGGGCATCAGCAATTTTTATTAATATTGGCAAATCTTTTTTGGTATTGGTAAGTTGTTCTCTAAGATCCTTTATTTTATTTATCCTGACCGATTCTGTTGCAAGTCTATCAATTTGGTTAGTATATTTAATCTTAGGATTATATGTCTCGGCATTTTGAAAATGCCTATATGCTGCACGATTATTTCCTAGTTTTTTACTTAGGTTTCCAGCAATATTTTCCCACTCGTATTCTTCTGGCCATTTATCAAGTGCAAGGCATAGAGCTGAATAACTATCCGATAACTGACCAATATGTTCATTTGCAATCGAAAGAGTCATATAATGCTCAGGTTTATGATCTCCTTTTCGCAATATCTCTAAAATAACTGATTTCGCTTTTTCTGGTTCAATATTTTTGTGTAAAACAGCA
>CBDAFG010000088.1:0-16803 GCA_965195205.1 uncultured Pelolinea sp.
GCTGCTCCTCCAACCGGAAAGTGCGGATACCAAAGTAAATGTCTCGATCGTGTCGCAGCTCTTCTCCCGTACGGCGTTAAATATTAAAAGCAGATTGTGTTTTTCTGTGACGACTGAAGAATCCGTTAAGAAAACAGCGGCACGGATAGAAAATTTGGAAAATGAGCGTTTTGCTACTGAGCCAATTATTCGCAGGGCTGAGACTGCCCGGGTTGGAAAAATGAGTAAACTAACCGTATTCAATGGGTCACCGCGCGGAAAAAGAGGGAATACTCCTGTTTTATTAAACCAACTGGTGAGTGGATTTACATCTATAGCCGGAAATTCAGCGGAAATCTCTCATCTGTATAAGATAGGTGACAAAGATGTATTTGCAAAAAGGTTTGCAGAAGCGGAATGTGTGCTGATCGGCTTTCCCTTATATACGGATGGTATGCCGGGTATTGTGAAAGAATTTATCGAAGAGCTGGAACCCCTTACGAAGCGGGAAAGCAATCCTCCGATAGCTTTCCTGGTGCAATCCGGCTTTCCGGAATCTGCTCATTCGCGCTACGTGGAGCAGTACCTGGCGGCGCTTGCTGATCGATTGAACAGCCCTTATCTGGGAACACTGGTCCGAGGTGGATGTGAAGGCGTGCGCCTCCAACCAGAGAAGATGAATAAGAAATTATTCACTACTCTGAATGAACTCGGGCGTCAACTGGGAGCACAGGGCGGGTTTAACCAACAGACGGTGCGTGCGTTTTCTTCCCGAGAACGTTATTTGCCCATTTTGATTCCACTGGTGAAGTTGGCGGCGAAAATGCCATTTATGCGGCTGTACTGGGACATACAGTTAAAGAAAAATAATGCCTATAAAGAGCGTTTTGCCAGACCGTATGAAGAAAAAGATGCAGGGTAATAATTGAGTGAAAATAAATAAACTTTCCCTGTGGCCACTGTGGTCAACACATCCAAAAAAATTCATGGAATATGAATTTCAATCTAGAATTATTTACATAACTGGTACTATGTGATAGATAATCACAGACTATAATATGTATTGGATATAAAAGGAGAGATACGATGAGAATAGTAACGGACAGCGCAACTGATACGGGATTACTGCATGATAGCGAAACCGATGCCAATATAACAGTTGTTCCATTGAGAGTGAATCTGGGTGAAACAAGTTTTAAAGATGGGGTTGATATTACCCCAGATGAATTTTATGTGGAATTAGAGAAAAGCGATGTGCTGCCGGTGACTTCGCAGCCTTCAGCGGGTGAATTTGCGAAAGTATATCGTGAGATCGCGAAAGAAGACCCGGATATTCTCTCGATTCATATAAGTTCAGGGTTGAGCGGCACGGTCAATTCGGCGCTGGCAGCGGTAAAAATGGTGCCGGAAGCTAACATCACGATTGTGGATACAAAGACTCTTTCTGCTGCGGCGGGATGGCAGGTGTGGGCAGCTGTAAAAGGAATGAAATTAGGATGGTCAAAAGAGAAGATCCTGGCGAAATTGAAAGAGGTTGCTGCAGCCACCTCAACTTTATATACCTTAAAAGATTTGAAGTACCTGATCCACGGCGGGCGCATCAGCCATATGAAAGGACTGATAGCTTCAGTTCTGAATATTAAACCATTGATAGGTGTGCATAAAGAACTTGGCAATTACACCCAGGAGGGACAGGCGCGTACGTTTAATAAAGCGATAGACGGGTTGGTAAAGATCATGGGAAATACAATCTCCCCCGAAGACAAAATGCGGGTTCTTGTGGTTCATACCGGCAATCCAGAAGGCGCGCAAACACTAAAAGACAAGATTGATGATGCTTTCAATTGTGATTGGCTGCCAACCGGACAAATCTCGTTTGTTCTTGGCGCTCATACCGGTACCAGCATGATCGGGGTCGGGTTTGCAAAAGCGTCGGTTTTTGAAGGACTGATTTAATAAAAAATTAACCCATAAAATCACGCTATCTGATAAGATAGGTGTGGTTCAGGGAAATTTACCTCGACCTTATCGGTCGAGGTTTTTATATGTGAATAACCAAGAAGGCGAATAAGAAAAACAGAAAGATGAAAACTAAAAGAAAAGACCTCCGGAATATTGCAATCATCGCGCACGTTGACCATGGGAAAACTACCCTGGTGGATGGGCTGCTGCGGCAGTCGCATATATTCCGCGAGAACCAAAAAGTTGAAGACCGTATCATGGATTCCAATGAAATTGAGCGGGAACGCGGGATCACGATTATGTCCAAGAATACAGCTATTTCCGTTCTGGATGAGAAAAGCAATCAGCAGGTAAAGATCAATATCGTGGACACACCTGGACACGCGGATTTTGGCGGCGAAGTTGAACGTGTGATGAATATGGTTGATGGCGTGCTGCTGCTGGTGGATGCGGCAGAAGGCCCAATGCCGCAAACGCGATTTGTGCTTAAGAAGGCGCTGGAAATGGGACATCAAGCGGTGGTTGTGATAAATAAGGTAGACCGGCGCGGTGCTGACCCTGAGCTGGTGGTGAACCAGACCTTTGACCTGTTCATTGAACTTGGCGCGTCAGAAGAACAAGCAGATTTTCCGATTGTTTATACACAGGCAACAACCGGGCGGGCAGGAGATACGCCTGAACTGGAGGATGATCTCAAGCCATTATTTAATGCGATACTTGCCTATATTCCATACCCGGAAGTTGAGATAGATAAACCACTGCAACTGCTGGTTACGTCATTGGGATATGATTCTTATCGCGGCGTAACAGCCCTTGGGCGTATTCATTCCGGGAAGATTAGTGCCGGGCAGAAGTTGGCGCGCATCAAGCTGAATGGAGAGATAATTCCTGAAGAAGCTCGCTACCTTTATGTGCATAACGGATTGGATAAGGAAGAGGTCGAGGAGGCGGAAGCCGGGGAAATCGTCGTGCTCGCTGGATTGGAAGATATCAAAATAGGTGAGACATTAGCTGATCCGGAAGATGCGCAGGCACTTCCCTCGATCCGAATAGAAGAACCTACTGTGCGAATGACCTTTGGCGTGAACACTTCACCATTTGCTGGGAGAGAAGGGCGCTGGGGAACTTCACGAAAGATTAGGGAACGATTATTTGAAGAACTTCGCTTGAACGTTGCGCTGCGGGTGGAAGAAACCGAGACCAGCGAGAATTTTCTTGTTTCAGGCAGAGGTGAACTGCATTTAGCAATTCTGATTGAAACTATGCGCCGGGAGGGGTATGAATTTCAGGTTTCCCGTCCGGAAGTGATCTTCCGCCAGGATGAGGATGGAAAGATGCTGGAGCCTTTTGAAGAAGTTCACATTGAAACGAGCATGGAAACTACCGGTGCAGTTGTTGAGATGTTGGGTATTCGGCGAGGGAAGATGACCGATATGCGTGAAATGGGCGATGGCAGCGTACGCATGGTGTATATTGTCCCCACACGCGGCATGCTAGGGTTTCGCTACCATTTTCTAACAGCTACTCGCGGTTTAGGTGTGATGAACACACTCTTTCATGGGTACGATGAAGTGGTGGGCGAAATATCTGGGCGGTCTAACGGTTCTCTGGTTGCATGGGAAAGAGGAACAACCAATACCTATGGACTGAAGAACGCGGAAGAACGCGGCATCCTTTTTTATGGGGCTGGTGTTGAGGTGTACGAAGGAATGGTGGTTGGAGAATATTCCCGTGCTGAAGATCTTACTTTGAATGTCTGTAAGAAAAAACAGCTTACTAATATGCGGCAATCTATCCGGGATATTGATGTGCGGTTGTCCACTCCCCGTACGATGAGTTTGGATGAGTCCATCGAGTATCTTTCTGATGATGAACTGCTGGAAGTGACCCCAATCGCTTTTCGTGTCCGCAAACGGATCCTTAATTCAGAAAAACGCAGTAAAAAGGTAAAGAAAGCGAAAGAATTAATCGAGGGGAAATAAACCAGCGGAGGTTTACCGATTTTTTATCTTGCATCTCCTTCAAAAAATATATAAAAGTCAATATGAATTATGGCTGCTTTCAGCTATAATTTTTTTATCAATTGGGAGAGAATTAAATGGATAAAAAAATAATTGAATGTATTCCAAATTTTTCAGAAGGAAGAGACCAACATGTGATAGAGGAGATCCTTGGCGTATTCAAACCCTTTAAGAATGTGCGAGTTCTAGACTATCATTCAGATAAAGATCACAACCGAACAGTGGTTACCCTTTTAGGGACACCAGAGGCGGTTGAGAAAGCTGTGTTTCAAGCAATCAAAAAAGCGGGCGAGTTGATTGATATGGATGCGCACGAAGGAGAACATCCCCGCATTGGCGCGACAGATGTGGTGCCATTCGTGCCGATCCAGAATATGAGCGTGCAGGAATGCGTTGAGATAGCTCAACGGCTGGGCGAACGCGTGGGAAGCGAGCTGGATATCCCCGTATATCTCTATGAAGCTGCAGCACGGATACCCGAGCGTAAGAACCTGGAAAATATCCGAAAAGGACAATATGAGGGTTTAAAGGAAGAAGTTCATACAGATTCCGCTCGAAAACCGGATTTTGGTCTATCAGAGCTGGGAAAAGCCGGCGCTACA
Source organism: uncultured Pelolinea sp. (assembly GCA_965195205.1). Lineage (GTDB taxonomy): Bacteria > Chloroflexota > Anaerolineae > Anaerolineales > Anaerolineaceae > Pelolinea. The sequence continues at coordinate 4,565 of CBDAFG010000088.1, forward strand.
GTGATCGGCGCGCGGGCACCATTGATTGCGTATAACGTATACCTGGATACAGAAGATACCTCTATTGCGAAAAAGATCGCAAGGACTATCCGCTTCTCTTCTGGCGGACTGCGTTTTGTGAAAGCGATGGGAGTATTAGTTGAAGGGCGGGCACAGGTATCCATGAATTTAACCAATTTTAATAAGACAGCTATTCCCCGGGTAATTGAAATGATCCGCCGGGAAGCTGAGCGATACGGAACAGCAATTCACCACAGCGAGTTGATCGGGTTGATCCCGCAGAAAGCTTTGATCGATTCTGCGATCTGGTATTTGCAATTAGACAAATTTTCTGATGAGCAGATCCTGGAGCGAAAATTGGAGACCGCAGGAAATGAGCCTGCAGATGGTGGCGCTGAGTTCGAATTTCTGGATGCGCTGGCAAGCAAGGACCCCACTCCAGGCGGAGGATCGGCCGCTGCTTTTACAGCAGCAGAAGCTGCTGCCCTGGTTGCGATGGTCGGACGGATTACACTTGGAAAAAAGAAGTATGCTGCTGTGCAGCAGGACATGGAAGAAATTATCCGCCAGGCAGATCAGCTCAAGGTAAGATTATCAGAATTAATCGATGAGGACGCGGAGGCATTTGACGCGGTGATGCGCGCATATAGAATGCCTAAAGAGACAGAAGAACAGAAGCGTAAGCGGGGATCAACAATCCAGGCGGTTACCATACAAGCTGCGCAGGTTCCTTTGGAGACTTGCCAGAAAGCGCTTAAGGTTATACGGTTAGCTGTTGTGGCTGCGAGTATGGGAAACAGAAATGCGATTACGGATGCAGGAACCGCATCAGCACTGGCGATTGCGGCAATCACAAGCGCTGGCGCAAATGTGCGCATCAATCTGCAATCATTATCTGATACTTCTATGAAAGAGAAATTAACGACCCAATTGGAAGCAATTGAATTGGAGACTCGTGAATTGGATAAGCAGGTCAGGGAACACCTGAAGACACGCGCACAAATAACCTTGCTTTGATACAATCCATTTCAATGAAAAAATATTTAAGAACAATACTTCCTCTATTAATTTTGTCAGCAATTTTACTGAGCGCTTGCGGGGATACCCCTGAAGTTGAGCAGGAACCATCACCAACACGTACTCCCAGTTCATATTCGATTGGCATACCTCCTTATATCCCGGATACTTTAGTTGATATATTGGGCAATATTCAAATAATTAATATCTCTGATTCATTGGATGGCTCGAGTTTTCAGATCGATGTGAGCGCGGAAGATCCGATTTTTGAGTGTGTATATGTTTTAGTAGCACCATTTTCTTATATAGATGAAGGTGTTACAGGTGTGGACTTGCAGGCGTTCTGGCAGGGAAATGCAGGGGTTAGTTTTCCTGCTGAAGTGCTTTATGTGGATGGCAGTACGAAGGCGATTATTGAAAAAATATGGGGTTCAGCGTCAATCAGCAAAGTGAAGGTCATTTCATCAAAAGAGATTCTCGGCCGGGTTTGGGAAAGTGAGAATGCGTTTGCGATCATTCCCTTTGAGCAGCTGGAACCAACCTGGAAGGTCTTAGCAGTAGATGGGTTTTCACCTATCCATAAGGATTTCAACCCATCTGATTATATTTTAAATATCCCTTTTTCCTTTTTGGGAGACCAAGCGGAATTGGAAAGACTGCTCTCTCATATAACGGAAGATGAGAACGCCGGGGTATTTCCATTGAGTAATCGCCATGCTGATAAATTAACCACGGTAGTGATGACGGGTGTTACAGCACTCGTGCGGGGGACCGCTTATGTTATGGAATCCAGCGGAAACACTTATCCCGCAATCGATATCGGCGACATCCTGCGCGATGCGGATATCTTGCACATCAGCAACGAGATTTCTTTCGTTGAAAACTGCCCCAATCCGTTTTCTAATAAAACGAATGACGCTAATTTGGTGTTTTGCAGCAAGCCGGAATATATCCAATTATTGGAAGCAATCGGGACAGATGTGGTGGAGTTGACAGGAGACCATTTTGGAGATTGGGGTCCGGACGCCATGTTGAGTACACTTGAAATGTATGAGGATCGCAATTGGCAGTACTATGGAGGAGGACGAGATTATACCGATGGTATTCAACCGGCTGTTTTCAATCATCATGGAAACAAGATTGCTTTTTTTGGATGCAATGCGAAACCTCAAGGATATGCGACTGCCAGTGATTCATCTCCGGGGGCCGTACATTGTGATATGGAATTGATGGCTGAACAAGTGAAAAATGCAATAGCCCAGGGATATCAACCAATCTTCACTTTTCAGCATATAGAGTATTATGCCTACGATGCCAGCCCGGCGCTGCAAGTGGATTTTTATTCCGCTGCGGATGCTGGCGCTGTGATCGTCAGCGGAAGCCAGGCGCACCAACCGCACGCGATTGAATTCTATAAATCTAGTTTCTTGCACTATGGACTTGGAAATCTGTTCTTTGACCAGTACAAAGAGGGATTCTCTCAACGGCAGGCATTTATCGATCGGCATATTTTCCATGATGGGGAATATATCAGCACTGAATTAATCCCGATTATGTTTATTGATTTGGCAAGACCAAGGTTGATGACAGAAGAAGAGCGGATTTATCTATTAAATGAAGTGTTCACCGCCAGCGGGTGGTAAAAAGGAGAATAAATGGCACTGCTACCAGATTTTCGAATACGAGAACTTGCATTAAAAGAGAAAATGATTGAACCGTTTGTGGACGCACAGCAGCATGATGGGGTTATTTCATATGGCTTATCCTCTTATGGGTATGATATCCGTGTGGCAGACGAATTCAAGATCTTTACCAATGTGAATTCTGCTGTTGTGGATCCTAAGAAATTCGATAAACGTTCAATGGTGGATTTTAAAGGAAAAATCTGCGTGATTCCTCCGAACTCATTCGTTTTGGCAAGAACAATGGAATACTTCCGAATTCCCAGGCAAGTTTTGACTATCTGCGTAGGAAAAAGTACCTATGCCCGCTGCGGAATAATTGTTAACGTAACTCCTTTTGAACCAGAATGGGAAGGGTATGTTACTCTTGAAATCTCCAATACCAGTCCTCTGCCAGCGCGAATTTATGCAAATGAAGGTATTGCACAGGTGCTATTCTTTGAAAGTGATGCTCCCTGTGAGGTTTCTTATGCGGACAGGAAGGGAAAATACCAGAATCAAAAAGGTCTCACTCTTCCAAAGTTATAGCATTGGTGGGTATGGAAAAGGGAATGCAAAGAAGATTGGTTCGCCGAGTTTATTCGGAGCGGTATCTATTAATCACGTTGGTCAGTTTTGCGCTCTCGGTATCCGCAATCCGCGTCTTCCTTGAGATTGCAGATTATCCGCAGATTGGCAGCGATGAATTGCATATTGCGCATGTCCTGTGGGGAGGACTGCTGTTATTTGCCAGTAGTTTATTACCCTTAATCTTTGTAAATAAGCGTATCCTTGATGTCAGCGCGCTTTTGTCAGGGATTGGTGTGGGGCTTTTTATTGATGAGGTAGGCAAATTCATCACCCAGACAAATAATTACTTCTATCCAGCTGCTGCGCCGATTATTTATGTGTTCTTCCTGCTTACAATCCAGATTTACAGGATGACACGAAAGCCAATTAAGAACGATCTTCGTACCAATCTGTTTCATACTTTGGAAGAGTTTGAAGAAGTTCTTGAAGGAGATCTCTCAGATATTGAAAAAGAAAAAATCATCAATCGGATGGAAGCTGTTGATTTTGCGAGTGAAGATAAAGACTTATTGATATTAAAAGAGATGTTTGTTTTATTCTTAAAAGATCCTTCTCGGCCATTTGTTGAGCATAAACCCGACATTTTCGAAAAAGCTGCTAATTGGTTGAGCTGCTTTGAGGAAAAAATATTCGAGAAAGAAAAATTCTATATTTGCCTTCGACTGCTGTGGATTTTCTTGGGTGTTATTCTGGTGGTGCAGCCGCTTTTCATTGTGTCTGGAATTGATGAACCAATACGTCTATCCGGTTGGCTGAAGAGTATCGTTGATTCTTCCTTGCTGCATTCAGAAAATATTAATTTTCTTGGTTTTTTCCGAATTGTAATGCAGGTGTTTAGCGGCGTGGGTCTATGGGTGTGCGCATTATTTTACAAAATTGAAAAGGGAATAAAATGGATCTCTATTGCGCATCTGATTTTATTGATCGTGCTCACGGTCGTGAATTCACTTGTATTTTTTTACGATCAATTTTCCACAATTATTTTTGTAATGGTAGAATTTCTTGTTTTTATCCTGACTACTCGTTTCTTGAGTTGGCAGTCAAATAGTTATTATCATGGTCTCTAATAACATTTTGCTGCAGCGATATGATCCCTCAGGCTAATTTATGGGATATAACAACATTAGTATATGCTAATAAGATGAATCTATTAAATGTAAAAAATGGTAAATGGGTGCGTGTCACAAACTTTCGAGGGGGGAGAGGTATGCAACGGCGTTTAGCCCAACTTGGTTTTCTTCCAGGCAATAAAGTGAGAATTATCAGGGCAGCCCCATTTCATGGACCGCTGCTGCTGGAAGTAGAGGGGCGGGAAATTGTGCTTGGGCGTGGTGTGGCATCACATATTTTGGTGGAGTATATCTAATGCGTTTTGCATTAATTGGCCAACCGAACTGCGGAAAAAGCACACTTTTTAATCAGGTTGCGGGATATAAAGCTGAAACCGGGAATTTTGCAGGGACAACGGTTAGTTTTACAGAAACTAAAGTGCGGGTATTAGGGGAAGTAATTGAACTTGTTGATCTTCCCGGGACATATTCGTTATTGGGCACCAATCCTGCTGAACGAGTGGTGTTGGACTATTTAATCGCAAAGACAGTTGATGCTGTCATCAATGTGATTGATGCAACCCATTTGATACAGGGATTGCTCTTGACCTTAGAATTGATGGAAATGGGGAGACCGATCGTGCTCGCCATCAATATGATGGATGAGGCTTCCAGACAAGGGTTGAAAATCGATGGAGAAAAACTTTCGGAGTTGTTAGGTATCCCTGTTCTCCCCATGATCGCTTCTCGTGGGCAGGGTGTTCGAGAGACTTTTGTTCAAGCCCGGCGCATCGCAAAAGAGAACAAGGCCCCCCAACCTCAAAAATACGGAAACGAGATTGAGAGTGCGGTTACTGATCTAAAAAACAAGATGAAACAGGGTGAATTTCCGATCAGCAGGCGGGCGATTGCAGTTAAGCTCCTTGAAGGTGATCCGGAGATCACCAAACAAGTTGAAAGCAAGAATCCGGGAATGACGGATTTTATCCATGGGCACTTGGATACCCTCTGCCATCATTCATCTCGGCAGGCGGTTTGGATGGTTGCGACAGAACGCCAAAAAACCGCACGTGCTTTATCGCGAAAAGTATCTAAACAAGGAGAATCCCACATATCTATTCGAGATAGATTGGACGATTACCTACTTCATCCAGTTTTTGGTTACGTCTTTCTTGTTATTGTTCTCGCAGGGTTCTTCGCGTTAATATATGGCATCGGTAATTGGATGGAAGCACCACTGTTAGGGTTTTTTGATAACTTAACTAATCTTATTATCAATCGATTGAACGTAGAGGGCTTACTGCCGCAATTGATTGTGGGGACAATCCAAGGGATTTCTGGTGGATTAGCGATTGTCTTACCTTATCTTGTCCCGTTCCTGTTAGGATTAGGATTTTTAGAAGATGTTGGTTATTTAACGCGCATTGCGTTCTTGACAGACGCACTCATGCACCGTATGGGGCTGCACGGGAAAGCGATTGTTCCTTTTATATTAGGATATGGCTGCAGTGTACCGGCAATTATGTCCACGCGTATTATGGAAAATAAACGGGATCGCATTCTCAGTGCTGCGTTGGTCACCATGATCCCTTGCGCCGCACGTTTGTCGGTGATTTTCGGGTTGGTTTCTTTCTATCTTGGTCCATGGGCGGCTTTAGGAATTTACTTTTTTAATATACTGGTCATCGCAATCACCGGCAGGATCATTACCTATTTCATTCCTGAGGATTCTCCTGGATTAATCCTGGAAATGCCTGTTTATCGACTGCCAACACTGCGCACGGTAACCGCGAAAGTATGGTTTCGTGTTAGAGAATTTATATTTGAAGCATGGCCGCTTCTTATCATTGGCAGTATCGTCTTGGCTGGGTTGAAATACTATTCAATCACCCAATATTTGGATATACTCTTTCGTCCATTCACATGGATGTTAGGTCTTCCATCAGCCGTTGGAACACCGCTGATTTTCGGAATTTTCCGGAAAGAATTATCATTGATCATGTTGGCTCAGGCATTGGGGACAATAAACTTTGGAGCCGTTCTGACACCAGAGCAAATGATTAGTTACACAGTGTTTGTTGTTTTTTATATCCCCTGCATTGCTACGATGGTTACAATTAAGAATGAATTGGGGACTAAAAGTATGTGGTTAATCACTGGACTCTCACTGCTGGTAGCTATTATCGCTGCGTTATTCTCTCGCCTCTTGTTTTTCTTCTTTGTATAAGGTCTATATCGTTCCTGATTTAACAAATGCAAAATATAACGTAAGGATTACTGCGGCAATAGTGATTATATACACATAAATTTTTGAAAATCTCTGGCGCATTTTATCTCCTAAGTAAAACCATATCGTTCTGAATGGATACGTTTATCCGTATATCCTACATTTCGCAATTCGTTTTCAACTGCAATCATCATGGGCGCTGGACCGCAAAGAAAAATATCTGTTCCGTCTTTTAACCATTCTTTCGGGATATACCGATTGAGAATATCCCTATTCAGGAAGCCTGACTCACCCTCCCATTTTTCGGGTGGTTTTTCGATTGTGTAAATTGTTTTTAATTTTAATTTTTTCTCAAGGTTTTCTATTTCCTCCTTGAAGGTCAAGTTTTCCCATTCACGGTTGCAGTAGAACAACAGGATAGGGCGGCTGTCATTCCGATCTGCCATTGTGCGCAGCATACTCATTATGGGTGAAACACCTATGCCGCCAGGAATAAAAATTAATCGTTCAGCTTTCGGAAAACGATCCAGATTAAAGGCGCCGTAAGGGCCATCCACATAAACACGATCTCCTGATTTTAAGGTACGAATCCTGCTAGTGAATGGTCCGAGATTTTTAATTGACATCTCAATCTCGCTTTTTCTTTCTGCGCTGGATGAAATTGAGAAGGGGTGTTCGGTATCTGAAAATGGAGTTTTCCATGCAGTGAGCCATGCAAACTGACCGGGCGCAAATTGAAATCCTTTGTGTTTGATGGGTTCCATCACGATGGTCCAGACATCACCACGCTCCTCTCTGGTTTCTTTTACAAGGAAAGGCCGCCGAATAAGGCGCAGCGGGTAAATGATGCGTGTATAAGCAAGCATTCCAATAAAAATGGCAGAGTAAGTGATCCAAAGCGCTTTTTCCCAGGGGAGGCTTATATAATTGTTTGCGATAAAGATATGCACCAATGCCAGCCCGACCATCGCAGTAGCAATAAGGCCGTGTAGAATTTTCCAGAGCTTATAACTTAAATTAATCTTTTGGCGGTATTCTGCCCCCCATACCAAACCGATTAAGAGAACAACCGCAGTAACACCAGATTTTGCCTGCATTGGTGCGGTGAAAATATTCAATAACCGTAAGTATCTACTATCTAGGATGAATAAAAGAATTGGATGCGAGAAAACCATAAAAAAAGCAGTGATGCCGATCTGGCGGTGAAAATGATAAATAAGGTCAGTTCCAAATGGTCGATTAAGTATTTTTATGCGTCCCGAAGTCACGAATTCTAATGCCATGATCGCCAGGCCAACGAAACCAAGCCCGACGGACAGATCGAGTATCGGAGAACGGTTGCTGAATTTTGGGCCCAGGATCAGTATCAAAATTGGCGCGAGAGTAAGGAGCGCGAATAGGAACACCCAGAAAGCACCAAGTAATCTATTGTTTTTATTCAAGATAGACCTCAATTATATATATTATATTTAATTATTTTTAAAGATCCAAAAAGATCAGTGTAGTAGTTTTATTAGGTTTTCCGCCTCTTGATGATGCTTGAACATCCTTTCAGCAGTTCTGAACGCGGTGGTATGCGCGTAACGCCTACCATTGCGATTCTTTATCCCAAAGTGCTGATGAAGCATCTCGTGATACAGAACATACTCGACCAACAAACGGGGGACCTTCTTGTCATCCAATTTTTTGGTAACAGCTATCGTATTGATCTCTGGGTGGTAATACCCCAGACGGCGCTTGGACCTGCGGCTGCTCCACACCAGGCGCGGTTGAGAAAGTTGACTGCGGAAGTATTCATTATTTAATTTGTTAAAAAGAATTGCGAGGTTGTATTTTCTGCCGCGGCAAGAGATGAGATTTGCGATTGGAGCTCCACTAATTTGTTTATTTAAGTGCCTGAAATTGGAATTGTTACCGTATGCTTTGATGATATTTGTATGCTTGGATTGGCGGCGGGAGAATGCCGCTGAAAGAATAGATTTCTTTATTTCTAAAGGGGCAGTAATGTAGGCTTCGTTTATTTGCAGGATTGTTTTACTTTGAATTATTTGTCTGCGGTAAAGATATCCCGAATAATTAATTTTGATCAATATTTTTTCGGGATCAATGTTTGTTTTTTTATTTTGTTCAGTTAAAATTCGCAAAAATTCATCAAGCGCGGAAAGATGGAGGGCAAGGTGTGTTTGGTTGGATAAATATTTAAGCCACAGGTAAATCCTAAACGAGGATGTAGATAGGTCGGCGGGTGAACCTAATCTTTCAGCACAGTGTTTATTAATGATAGATAACAGCGATAAAATTTGAGTATGCAAGTCGGTAACTTCATATTCTGTGGACTTAATTTCATTGTCACTGATTTTTAAGAATGCAAACCAATAGATAAAGGAATGGATTTTATCAGCGGATGTTCGAAGATTTGGAATTCGCAAAGTTGATCTTTTCATATCGGTGTTATTATTTTAGAGATTATAAAGTAGAAAAATGTATAGATACGATTCTGACATCAAATTAATTGTTTCGGATATTGATGGCACACTCCTAACAACGGATAATGATTTGCATCCATTGACAGAGGAACTAATTCGTGCTGTCATCAATGAAAGGCGTTGTGATTTTACTTTCAGTACTGGACGTCCGTTATCCATGACGCTTCCGATGGCTGCGTATTTTGACCTGAAAATACCGTTTATTTATTCAAATGGGGCAATTTATGATCTAAAGGATAATAGCGTAGTATCCGCATCCCCAATTAAATCAATACAAATTGAAAAAATTACCAAAATCGCAAAGAAATTCGGAGTAGGGATGGTTGCCCATACTAAAATCGGTATGTTTTGCCAGGTTAGTAATAAAGATTGGAAAACGATCGCATCTATGGAATGGATAAAGGGGAAGAAAGTGGATCATGTAAAGCGGGTTGAAGATGTCAAATCAGACGTGCTGGGAGAGATTATCCGATTAGATATTTTTGCAGAAGTAGATTGGTTAAATGTTATTTGGCAGGAGGTTAATAAATCAATTCAGGACGCCTATGTGGTTAAGATGAAAAGAAGTATCGAGATCTCTCATGACGGAATGCATAAAGGATCTGCGCTGAGAAAATTGTCGCAATTATTGGGTATTCCTTTGAAGAACATAATGGCTGTGGGTGATAGCTTGAATGATATTCCATTATTGCAGGCAGCTGGATATGGTGTGGCAATGGGGACTGCACCAGATGCCTTGAAAGAAGAAGCGGATTTGGTAGTGCCGTCTGCCAATGAGAATGGGTTGGCAAAAGTGATAGAGTTGGTTTGTTAAAAACCTTTATTAAGCTGACTGCTGCAACTTATCGAATCAAGAATAGGAAAATTTCTGCAAGACAAACACCTCTCTAATAGTCAACACTATTCGTGTGTATGGTGCGGCTAATAGAGAGGTAATGACTGTCAAGTGGATTGCGATTTAGGAAATATGTTTCGCAAATCTGCTGGATATGACCGAGAAGTAAATTGGCGCAATAAAATTACTAACCTACGGTAATCTCCTTACTGCTCTCCCACAATCCATGAATGTTGCAATAAGCCAGGGCGTGCAAAGTGCCGGGCTTGTTTATTTTCATCGACGTGGTTACTGACGGAGGCGCATGGACGGGCCCTTTGTTTGGGCCAGCACCTGATTCACCATGGGCATTGAACTCAATGTGGCAGATATCGTAGGTGAATTTGGTGTCCTGCGGGTGGAAGTAGAGATTGATCCAGCGAATATGGTGCTCAGTTGTATTGGGATGGCTAATCTCTTTTCCTAGACTAACTTTTACTTCGAAAACCTCATCCAGTTTCACCTGGTCTGGGCACTCAATTACCGGAACGTGCTTTTCGTGTTTCCAATCCGCCTCTTGAATTCTTTCACCGATTTTCATTTGGTTAGCTTCTTTCCATCATTAAATGGATATCTTCTGCAATTGCTTGAAGATCTTCCTCATGCTCGATCTCATCTGTTAGGATCGACAGAACGATATCATACGTTACAGGATCGATATCTTTAGTGAAATTTACCAGTTTTTGATAGACGTCAATGGCGCATTGCTCTCCTTTGATATTTTGGTCAAGCACTGCTTCCACATATGGATCGGTTGGCGGCTCGTACCCGCAGTTGGTCATTTTATACCAGTCTTCGGGTTTGAGAATCGGAGTGCCGCCAAGTTGGATAAGTCGGTTAGAGAGTAATTCTGCGTGTCCAAGTTCTTCAGTGGCATGCTGTATTAGTTCAGCGACAGCCGCATCTCTCATGGGACCTTTGACAATCTTCGCGCCTACCCAGTACTGGTAGTACGCCAGCCATTCATCTGCGAGGGCTTTGTTGAGCATTTCGACTAATTTGTTAACGTCTTTACCTACAATTTCTATTCCTTTTGTTCCCATATTAGATTAAACTCCTTTCAAAAATTGTTTATATTACATGATATTGGATAACCATTGATATCTTAGAACCTTACAAACGCGTGATGCAAATACCTTCTTATACTATCACATAGAAGATTGTTTAACCTAAATTCTTTCCGTCGAATTTTTCGGTGCTGACATCGTGAAAGGAAAATGATTATTTATTTATGAACGGCACAGATAATTGGGTCACAAAAAAGAATAGATCAAGGGTCAAATATTGATTTGTCTGTTTGCATTGCCAACCCTGAAGGATGATAATAATTAGAGATCCTATTGATATTTCATATCCAGAGTTTTGGATTTGGGTTTATGATAATAGATGGAAAATTTAGTAATTGGCACTTTGTATGGAAACTGATCAATATATTTCAGTTCACGAATTACGCCAAAGTCTTGTTGATGAGATTATCAAGTCTGTGGGACTTCCACGTACGCCCTTCTGGCGGAAAATCTTTTCACCAATTTTCTGGTTGCCAACTGACCGCTTCTCTCGATTTGGATCCAAATTTGATGCGATAGTTGCTAAGAGCGGCTTCAATAAAGCTATACAAGATGCCCAATCTTTCTTTGTAGGGGATGTGGAAGTGCACGGCAAGGATAATATTCCCAAGAATGGTCCTCTGTTGATAGTATCCAATCATCCGGGCACATATGATGCGGTGGTGATTGCCGCACAATTGCCACGCGACGATGTGAAGATTGTTTCGAGCGGGATTCCATTCATCCAGAAAATGAAAAACGCAAACCGCCATTTTCTCTTCGCTACCAGAGATACCTATAAGCGAATGATGGTTATCAAGCGGGCAATTCGACATTTGAAGAACGGCGGGGCGATTCTGATCTTCCCCAGCGGGCATATTGATCCGGAACCGGCATTCTTTCCGAAGGCGTTGCAAGAATTGGAAACGTGGTCAAATGTATTGGAGATCTTTCTAAGCAAGGTGCCGGAGACTACTATCCAGGTGGCGATTGTGAGCAAGGTGCTTTCACGAAAGTATATTAAGAATCCACTCACATGGCTACGAAAACATTGGCGGGATCGCCAGCGGATTGCTGAGTTCATTCAAGTTATCAACCAGTTGGTCTTCCGAAGAAAATTTCATGATATTCCCAAAATCACTTTTGCGAAAGCATTTGGGATGCAGGAGATAATTAAAAGCGGTGGGATGGAAACACTCATGCCGTATGTGATCGCTCGGGCGAAAGAGACTATGACATCCCATCTTCCAATAGACTGATGGCTAGTGTAACAATCTTTCTGTAATTT
>CBDAFG010000089.1:0-5207 GCA_965195205.1 uncultured Pelolinea sp.
GTTGTTCCAGATATTCTTTTGGTAATGTACAATCAGTGTTGTAGATCATGGTCTTTCTCCTTTTCTGTTGTTTATTTCACTTCTGAAAGGATACCTTGATCTACTCTTTTTTGAAATTACAGAAAGATTGTTACACTAGCATATTCTGGTTTTAGTTAATCTAGAATGGATATAATTTTATCTTTCAGATCGCTTCCGTAGATTAACATTTTGTAAAAAGATTCAAGCTCAGTTCTCCATTGCATATCATTTGCGTGGTAAGGAAACTGATCCCTCACTAACATATAAATCTCTTGAGTTCCAACACCCATTTCCCCGGAAGGATTTATATTTTTTCGTAGATCTATACCGCGGGTAGCAGTATATAACTCAATTGCAAGGATCTTTGTGGTATTCCTTATAATTTTCCAGAGATTCATTGCCGCATTAAACGCATTTGCATTATGATCTTCCTGGTTTGCAGATGTAGGTAGTGATTTTATTGAATCTGGTGTTGCCAGGGTTTGATTTTCCAATGCTAATGCCGCCGCAGTATATTGCAAAATCATAACTCCTGAGTTAAGCCCTTCTCCTTTTAAATTGTCAACTAACATCGCTGGGAGGCCGTTGCTTAGATTTTTATCTAATAATCTAAAAGTACGTCTTTCCGAAATTGCTCCTAATTCTGTCATCGCTATACTCAAAAAATCCGCAGCTAAACCTATGGGTTCACCATGGAAGTTGCCCCCAGAAATTACTTTATTGTTGTCAATAATCAAGGGGTTGTCAGTCGCTGCATTCATCTCATTTGTGATTATTTCCCTGACAAATTTTCCTGTTTCCCTTATTGCACCATGAACTTGCGGAGAACATCTGATTGAATAAGCATCTTGAACCTGATCTAAGCTGTCGATGAAAGAACTTCCCTCAATGATTTTACGAATACCAACTGCAACTTCTATTTGCCCTTTAATATTTCTAGCTTTCTGAATACCAGCGTGAAATGCATCCGACTTTCCACACATTGCTTCCATACTTAACGCCACTGCTGCGTCAGCAATTTTAAATAATGCTTGCGCATCTGAAATACAGAGAGCTGCGATAGCTGCCGAAAAAGTAGCCCCATTAATTAACGCCAATCCATCTTTATGCGTGAATTCAATTCTTCCTATTCCCGCCATTTGCATTGCCTTTTTACCAGAGAACAACTTTCCCTGAAAAAGCGCTTTACCAGAATCCTGTTCGGCATCAAATTCATCCCGCAATAATACTAATCCAAGCTGTGCAAGCAAGCAAAGATCACCTGATGAACCCAGAGACCCTTTTGAAGGTACTTGAGGAATTACCCCTTTATTTAGCATCTCTAAAAGCGTGGAAACAATTTCTAATTTAACTCCTGAGAGACCTTTAGCAAGCGCATTGATACGGATTGCCATTGCAGCTCTTACTATTTCACCAGATAAGGGCTCGCCAGTTCCAACTGCATGGCTAAAAATCAAATTTCGGTTTAATTTTTTACTTTCCATTATAGAAATTTTCTTATCAGCGAATATCCCATATCCGGTATTTATTCCATATAATGGTTTGGTGGTTTCAACAAGACGCAGTAGTTTTTTATGAGAAGTTTGAATTTGTTCTAAAGCTGACCTGCTAAGCTGAATTTCAATATTTAATCGAGCAATTTCATCCAAATCTTCTATGGTAAGGTCGTTCCCTGTTATTTCGATCATAAGTTTCTCGCCTTTTTTGTTTATTGCTTATATTGCCTATCTACATCACGTTGCATATCTCTTTTAGCGATTTCTCTGCGCTTATCATATAATTTCTTACCTTTAGCGAGTGAAATATTAATCTTAGCCAAACCATCCCTTAGGTAGATTTCCGTGGGGATTATTGTTAATCCCTTTTGTTTAACCCCCTGCCAAATTTTCCTTATCTCTTTTTTATTAAGAAGCAATTTTCTCTTTCGCTTTGGATCGTGGTTTTGCCTACTTGCTGGATCATATGGCGCTATATGGGCATTGATCAACCATGCTTCTCTACCATCGGTTTGCACGTATGCCTCTGCAATACTTATTTGTCGCGCTCGAATAGATTTGATTTCACTTCCCTTAAGTACAACACCTGCTTCAAAATTATCAAGCAGGAAATATTCAAATTTTGCTTTCCTGTTTCTAGCGATTATCTTTTTACTCATATAGTAATTTTAACATCCTTGAGTAAACATTTGGCCTCAATTTTTTCTTCAAAACACATAATATTTTCTGATAATATTCATATAACAATACATCAAAGAAAATATGTTTTGGTGCAAATATGAAAATGAAAAAAATCACGCTTGCCTTAGGCGGCGGAGGAACTAAAGGATTTGCTCATATAGGCGTAATAAAACAACTTGAGAAGTATGGTTACAAACCATCAGCTATTGCAGGTACAAGCGTTGGGGGTATTGTAGGCTCTCTGTATGCAGTTGGTTATTCAGTAGCAGAAATTGAATCATTTGCTAGTTCTTTAAATTACGCAAAACTCTTTTCTCGTAACATTGATGACGCCCCTTCCTTGTTAGGTCTCGGTGGATTGTATACATTATTGGAAAAATATTTTAAAAATAAGACATTTAATGATCTGTTAATCCCGTTTGCTGTAACAGCAGTTGACAGTAAAAGCGGATCGGAATTTATTATTAATTCAGGCAAAATAATAGATGCTGTCAAAGCTACAACCGCCATACCCGGCATATTCCCCGCCTTCATTCATAATGATAAGAATCTTGTTGATGGTGCCGTTCTTAACCCAATCCCAGTTAACATAGCTCGTTGGTTGAAAGACGACGTACCGGTGATAGCAATCAGTCTATCTGCACCTCCAGATAAATGGTCTTCATTACCCAAATATGAGGTCCCTTCATTTGTACCAGTACCGCAATTTATGGTTCACCAATTCAACCAAATGCGGTTAGGGAAAGCATTAGAATCTTTTATGCAATCACTTGAGTTAATGATGAATATGATTGCATGGTTAAGAATACAAGAGGATAAACCAGATGTATTAATTAATCCATCTGTTTATAAATACACAATGATTGATGATGTTGATGTCAATGAAATGATTCAATTGGGGGAAAATTCAATAAAAGATAAAATTACGGAAATCTCTGATGCTTACTCAATTTCAAGAAGGGTTAGCCGATGGATTCGAGCCAGCAAGACTCCAGGACTGTTATTAGAAGCACCTATTTCTACCGAGATCGAATAAAAGAAAATAAAGCCAGCAGCCCACCGAGCCCAGCCAAAACAATTATCACAAGTCCCATCGGGATCCCTCTCAGGAATGCTGCCCCATACGTATCAGTATAATTCTGTATAACAAGCGGATCTCCCGGTGTAAATGTTGGCAGTCGTGTAGGGTTAGGCGTGGTGATAAATTGTGCTGCTAAAGTAGGATTGATAGTTTGAGTTACTTCAGGTGTTGGCGTTGAGGGTGGTTCAATAATCGGCAATTCGCCAGGTGATATATATACAAACGGTGCATACACCCATGCATAGTTACCTGGATCACCCGGATAATCAATCATCACCCAATCGCCCCCGGCTGATCTGCCAGTCACTGAAACATTTTGCATTGGAAGAAGCACACCGACTATGTCAAAAAATACCCCTGGACCAGACCTAATATTAACAGGGTCTGCTTGGTCTATACGCACAGACGCAGTAACGCCTTCGGGGGTTCCAGTAACAGTGGGGATTGCAACAGTTGGTTGTTGTGCGATTACTCCGACAGCACTTACAGGTTCAATTGCAAACAACACTATAATTAGTGATATAAATGCAAACAAAATTAGTGTGGTGGGTTTTTTTATCATACCAATCCTATGAATAAAGGATTATAACGCAAAGAAAATGGATCGAAAAATATTTCACGGTAATTTTACTCCTAATGATTTAGCCTCAATCCTTGTAATCCACTTTAATCATGGTAATCTTGAAGTCCAAAAAATTGGATCTGAAGATACAGTTGCAGTGCAAATACGATCTAAAAACCATGCGCAATCTGGTGGGCGAACGGCCATCGGAGTTACTTTGCAACAATTTGATAATGGAGTTATTGTTTCAATTTGAGAACAACAGTGGTTAGGGATCGTTGCTAGTTTAGGTTTCTCTGCATTGGCGGCTATAAAAAACCCTTTTTCCCTTTTACACAGGATTGATGATATAGCTCAGGATTTTGAATATTTACAGCTTACTGATGATATCTGGCGAGTATTGAGCTCAAACGCAAAAACTATCGGTAGTGGTTATCAATTATCTGAGCGATTAAAACGGATCGTCTGCGAGTACTGCCATACAGCTAATCCTGTCGGCGCACCGAGCTGCACAGCTTGTGGTGCTCCTCTCGGTAATTCGCAACCAAGGACCTGCAACAATTGTGGATATGTATTGGCACAAAGCGATCAGAAATGCCCTAATTGTAAAAGGCCTATTTGACTTTTCTCATGATGGTACTCTCCAAACGCGCCCATCTTCTTCAATAAATTTACGAGCTTTATCAGGCCCCCAGGTTCCTGCTTGATATTGAGGTAATTTCGGAGTTTGTTTTTCCTCCCATGCTTTAATAATCCCTGATACATATTTCCATTGTTCTAAAACCTCATCATTTCGAGTAAACAACGTTTGGTCTCCTTGAATACAATCTAGAAGAAGCCTTTCATATGCCTCAGGTGGAGTTGATCCAAAAGCTTCTTGATAGTGAAAATCCATGGTAACAGGGGAAATCTCGTTTGTAGGACCAGGTTTTTTCGCACCAAACAATAGATTAATCCCTTCATCTGGTTGAAGACGCAGGACAAGAACATTTGGCGCATCGCCTGCCATATTTTTCCAATTGAATAAAGATAGTGGCACTTGCTTAAATTGAATGGCTATTTCAGTAGCGCGTTTAGGCAGCATTTTTCCACTTCTTATATAAAAAGGCACATTCGCCCACCTCCAATTATCAATGAAGATCTTAGCTGCCATATATGTTTCAGTCGTTGAATTAATGCGTACACGGTCTTCTTCTAAATATCCCTTTAACTTCAGATTTCTCTGGATGTTTCCTGTATATTGTCCTCTAACTGTGTTACGCAGAACATCCTCACCACTTAAATGTCTCAATGATCTTAATACTTTCATTTTTTCATCTCTTACTGAAGAAGCATTAAAGGCATATGGTGGTTCCATAGCAGTTAA
>CBDAFG010000090.1:0-5842 GCA_965195205.1 uncultured Pelolinea sp.
AAACTTTAATATAATTATCTTATGTTCAAGAAAAACACCAAACACTTACAACCAGCCATAATCAGTGCAGCAAGCGAATTACCAGAAAAGCAGCGCAAACGACTGGAGAGCTCCTGGGCAGGCACATTTTACAACCAATTCTTCTACCGAATCAAAGAGGAAGCCTTTGCTATCTTGTATTCCGATATCCCATCACGGCCGAATGTACCGGTGAACGTCCTAATCGGGCTGGAGGCTCTGAAAGCAGGCTGTGGCTGGAGCGACCAGGAGTTATACGAGAACTATTGCTATAACCTGCAGGTGCGTTACGCACTGGGCTATGATCGGTTGGGGGATGGGGATTTTGAGATCCGCACACTATACTATTTCCGAGAACGGCTGAGCAGGTACAATGCCGAACAAGGTATCAACTTGCTTGAGAAAGCCTTTGAACTATTGGCTATGGTTATGGATGATAAAGAAAGAGATGTAAGAAAGGCAGCAGCTTGGATATTACGAGAAATAACGAAGGCCAACCCCGATATGGTAGCAGAATTCTTGGCTAAACAAGCGCAAACATTTCGGTGTAAGGATAAAAAGCGTATTATTATTGATGGTATGAAAAAACTAAACGATAATGACCGGCGCAGGATTACAGAATTGTTAGAATGATACTTCAGGTAAGGTCTTGTATAAATATAAGTGCTTCACAAACACCCGGTTATCTGAACAATAAATTGGAGGATTGATAAATGACAAACAAAACTGAAATGATCGCATACTGCGGTTTGTATTGCGGCGAATGTCCCAATCACACTGGCAAAATTGCTGATTTGGCGCGAGATCTAAGAAAAGAATTACGTAGTGTAAGGTTTGATAAAACAGCTGAATCGCTTTCAGAATTATCTTTTTTTAACATGTTTAAAGATTATGATACATGCTATGCAGTGCTTGGAGGAATGGTTAGACTACGTTGTAAACATGGATGTAGAAGCGGCGGAGGCAATCCGTTCTGTAAGATTAGAAAATGCTGCCAAAAAAAGGGAATTGAAGGATGCTGGCTCTGTGATGAATTTTTAACCTGTGAAAAACTAGATGAGTTAAGAGCAAACCATGGTGTGGCCCATATCAAAAACTTACGAAGTATCAAGAGAAACGGGATTGATGGGTTTCTTGATGGGAAAAAGCATTGGTTTGTAAAACCAAAAGAGAAATAGTAAATATGTAATGTGTCAAGTTGCCTTTCCTTCTTATGCAAATGGTGCAACCGTGGTGCGACCTGAGTAGAAACTATAGACGCAATAGACATTTTTACCCCTACTTTTGTCACTCTGTAGACATAATAGACACTATATACAGGATAGAGTGAATTATAGATAACTCTTAATCAGTAGGTTCTGGTAATTGATCGAGGACTCTTGGTATAATCATGAGCATAGGATTATTGAAACTTAAAAACCGCCATATCTGGGCAAAAAGGCATAAAATCCACGAAAAAGACCACATGTGTGGGTGGTGAGAGTCCTTCTTAAGGCAGGGGACTCAAAAGCCCTTTATAGTTAATTCAGAATATTTCATATCAACTTGCAGTCCAATTAATAATACATGCTCTTGTAATTTCAATTAGATCCTTATGAATAAAGGATTGATCCCATCTTTTATTCATATCCTTAGAACCTCTTTCCCATACTTTACTGGCAAGTAGTAAATTCCCTTCATGAAGAATTTTTGATCTAATACCATAAATCTTGTTGATGATCCTTTTTTGCTCCCGGTTCATCTTTCCATTGAATGCATATATCTTCAAAAAATCACGGAACCTTTCGCCAACTTTGAAAATTTTCTGTCCGCACATATTACAAGGTCTACTTGGATATTTTTGAAGATTAATTAATGTTTCGATTGATGAAACAAGTGAGGCGAACGAAATACTAGGATAACGACCTCTCAACTCAATTCCTGTATAAAATAAATACATTGATTTCCGGAGTGCTGGTCTTTTCTTCTCATCTATTGAATAATAAGCTTCAAGAAATTTATCAATGTATGGTGGCACAATCATTTCGGGAACATTTCTGTCATCAAGAGCTTTGTCTTGATACCATCTAATTTTTCCAGTACCGACCTTCTTTGCTCTACTTTTTGTAAGTTTGGTTCTAAAATTCTTTTCTTTAATAAAATCAAAGAAAAAGAATTGCGTAGCAACCGATAATAGATGCTGGTATTCAATTATCTTTTTAGTAAGATCATCAGCACCATGTGGATAACCATATCGAAAATAAGTTTTCGAGCTAGGTGAATAACTGAACTCAAGTGTAATAGGAAAATAGAACCTACCTTCTTGGATTGGCTTTCTTCTTGAGGAAAATATTTGGAACTCTTCTCTAAATTTATAAACACCGTTTAAAGGTTTCGTAGAGTATAGAATTATTCTTTCAACAATCATATTATTAACCATTAATATTCGATGCGCATGTAACCCATATCTATTATATATTTTGCTCAATATTAGAGCAAAGGATAACATACGCCATATTTGGGTAAAAAGGCATAAAATCACGAAAAAAGCCACAATTAGGGGTGGTGAGAGCTCTTCTTAAGTCATAGGACTCATAAGTCCTTGGTCGTGGATTTCCTGTGATGCGCCAAGCTCTCATCTTCTTCACTTTTTTTTACGAGCGCCAAAATTTCTTACAGTTGAATTCAAGTGGTATATTAGTATTTAAGACCCAAACATTTTCCAATGCGGATATCATAACCATCGAAAGCAATTTGAATGTCAGATTCGGCAATAAATATAGTTAAATATGTTATCAATCTACAGTGCAATTTTGGTGAATTTTATATTCACAAAACCGGCCTAACCATGGTTGCAGATGAACCTCTCGTTACCAAATTAGCAACTTTACAATACTATGTGAGCTGCCTTTCTCGATTGATATTCTTGGCGCAGGTTGAATAAGACACAGTGGAAGTAATGGGCTGATTCCCAGTGAGCGACAATGCAGGATATCTGCACTAATTGAAAAGATATGGAGGAGTAATGAAAACAAAAGAAGAAATTGTCACCAACTGGCTTCCGCGTTATACCGGCACACCCCTAAAGGATTTTGGGGAATACATTCTGCTGGTCAACTTCGAAGATTATTTAAACATGTTCTCAGAGTGGCATAACGTCCCTATCCGTGGACACGAAAAGCCCATGCCCAATGTCACTGCCGAAGGCATCACATTGATCAACTTCGGGATGGGCAGCGCCAACGCTGCCACCGTTATGGACTTATTGAGAGCCATCCGGCCCAAAGCCGCTCTTTTCTTGGGTAAATGCGGTGGCTTAAAAAAGAAAAACGACGTTGGCGACCTAATCCTTCCGATTGCAGCCATCCGCGGCGAGGGCACCTCTAATGACTATTACCCTCCCGAAGTTCCAGCCCTGCCTGCTTTTAATTTACAAAAAGCCATTTCGACCACCATCCGCAACCACGATCGGGATTATTGGACGGGTACAGTTTACACCACCAACCGGCGCGTCTGGGAACACGATGAAAAATTCAAGGAATATCTACGCCGTATCCGGGCAATGGCAGTAGACATGGAAACAGCCACGCTTTTCAGCACTGGTTTTTACAACGAAATTCCAACCGGCGCGCTGCTCTTGATCTCAGATCAGCCGATGACCCCTGAAGGAATAAAAACAGCCAAGAGCGATAAAAAGGTTACGCAAGAGTATTTAGAAATGCACCTGAAAATCGGGGTTGATGCGCTTAAAGAACTAATTAATAACAGTTTGACCGTTAAACATTTATATTTCTAACAATGATCCATCGGCGGTTTAAGCATTGATCTTGCATTGCATAGGTAGAGGGACAGCAGTACAAGGGCAGCAGGTGAAACATTAGAAGAAGACAATATCTTTCCTGATATAGTCTTGAATATCTCACGTGAATTGTAATTAATTTTTTACAAAAAGATCATAATTTTTTTGACAATAAGAAATCCCATGGGTTTTCATCAAATGGAAGTTGTATAATATTATGAAAATAAAAATTGAGAGAGGGTTTTAACGATATGCGCAAACGAAAACCATTCATCTTTGTTTTACTGATTCTATCCATTATCCCCTCAGCATCGTGTAGTTCAGGGAGCGAGGCCGCAGACCATCCAGCGCAGGAAATAATCAAACTGCCTGCCCCTGATCAGAAAGACGGCATGGAGATGGT
This sequence comes from uncultured Pelolinea sp., assembly GCA_965195205.1. Taxonomy (GTDB): domain Bacteria; phylum Chloroflexota; class Anaerolineae; order Anaerolineales; family Anaerolineaceae; genus Pelolinea. The sequence continues at coordinate 4,200 of CBDAFG010000090.1, forward strand.
TTATGTTTCTGAAGGGGAATTTTTGATGGGGTCGCTTAAAAATGACCGGGACGCGAATTCTAGTGAGAAAAAACAACGCGGTGTATTTTTAGACGCTTTTTGGATCGATCAAACAGAAGTTACAAATGCCCAATATGCCATGTGCGTTTCTGATGGTGATTGCTCAACACCTATTGATGAGAAAGATTACCGGAAAAACGATATGAGCAATCATCCGGTAGTTTTTGTCTCCTGGTATGACGCCTCAAGTTACTGCGCCTGGGCAGGCCGCCGGCTTCCTACTGAAGCAGAATGGGAAAAAGCTGCCCGCGGAATATACGCCTCTCGTTTCCCATGGGGCGAGGATATCTCTTGTGACAACACAAATTACAGTGATTGTAGGGACTTTGTATCCACTGCACCTGTTGGTTATTACGCGGACACAGGCAGTAGTATTTATGGCGTTTATGATATGGCCGGCAATGTTTGGGAATGGACACAGGATTGGTACCAAGATGATTTCTATTCTCTTGCGGGTGATGAGAATCCAGTAAATATCAACAGCGAAAGCGGGTTACGTGTTCTGCGCGGCGGCTCCTGGAACAGTTACTCAGACTATCTGCGCTCTGCTCACCGCGATGCCAGCAAAACGGATAATTCAAGTGAATATATCGGTTTCCGTTGCGTTTTGCCGCAGGAATAGGGCAATCGTATCTGTTTTCAGTGGAAAATGGCTGTTTTTGCATTCGTTCATTGGATTCAATTTCCCGCTTGAGTTAAGCTTTTAACTTTTGCATAAACCAAAAAAGGCAGGGTACGATGGCGAAAAAATATATATCACCAAAAAAAATTATCGATAAAGCCATTAAGAAATGGTGGCTGTTTTTCCTGTTCGCTGTGTTGGGAGGTGCCATCGGTTTTCTAATCTCGATGGTTCAAACTCCGCGTTATGAAGCAGTTGCGCGTATCTCGACAAGCATCGATTATACAATTTCACCAAAAATTGAGGATTATCAAGAGGATAGGGTGATTCAAGATACTGGCCTCCTGATGATTTCGGATGACGTACTGGAAGCGGTAAGGTCAAATTTAGCGGACAACGGGATCGCCATAACCCACCAGGAGATGATAGATTCATTTACTATGGAGAGAATCGACGACCTATGGACGCTTCGAGTAACCAATTTCGACCCCAAATTAGCAGAAGAAATGGCAAATGTTTGGATGGACGAAGCGTATTTGCAACTTGATACCGCTTTCCAACATGCCCAAACAGCGAATTCGATCACGGTGTATATAGATTCGCTGGAACGCTGCCTGTATGCAGATGCAGAAGAAGCTGAAAATTATGCGCTGTGCGCTGTAAGTTCCACAGATGCCATAACAACTGAGATACTGAAAAAAACCGATCTATTGAAAAGCGAACTTAATTTGGGCAGGACGATCAATCCTTCCTTGCGCTATTCAATCATCAGCTACGCCCAAACACCCAACGAACCGGTTTTCCATACTCGCGGTATCCTCATTCTAAGCAATATACTGTTAGGTGTATTGGCGGCATGTACTGTGATCGTTATTGTCAGTGGGAAAGAGAAGATAAAGGGGTAGGCTCATGAAGAACTTCGCAATGAAATTCTACGATCGAAGTTTAGCGATGCTTTGGG
>CBDAFG010000091.1:0-19163 GCA_965195205.1 uncultured Pelolinea sp.
ATGAAGAGCTATTGCATGAGAAATAACCATATTTTCACCATGCTGATTATTTTCTTATTGGCCTTGTCTTCTTGCGATGTTAACAACAGCGCTCAAATAGCAGATGAGGGTATTATCGAGGCGGCTGCTGAAAACACTCAAAACGAAAGTTCCGATAGTGTGCTTCCAAATAATCTCAAACCCGAGTTTCAGCCGGATTTGAAGAAATTGCACCAGGCTTCTGTGTACGCGATCAATATGGAAATAGAACTTGATGGTGCTATTATTCGAGTGGAGGGTTCTCAAGAAGTCGTATACACAAACCAGGAATCTGTTCCGCTGGAGGATATTTATTTTCGCCTTTTTCCAAATGTAGGTGGTGATTATTTAGCGGTTTCTAATGTGCAAGTAAACGGGAACCCAATTGAACCCTCGATGGAGTTTAGCAATACCGCTTTACGGTTGGATCTCCAGGAACCTCTTGCTCCGGGTGAAAGCACAACGATCACGATGTTTTTTGATGAGGTGGTGCCATCTGAAATGGGCGGAAATTATGGATTGTACGTATATTTTGATGAGATCCTGGCTCTTGATGCATTTTTCCCGATCATACCAGTTTATAACGATGAGGGATGGAATGTTGAAGAACCCCCGCGCAGAATGCGGATATGATCTTTACGGACGCAGCTTTCTTCTCCGTTACGGTTAATGCGCCAAAAGAATTTGTCCTGGCGGCAGGCGGGAGAGAGACTGAAAGGGTGGAAAACTCCGACCGGCAGATTGTAACCTTTGAAGGAGGGCCGCAGAGGGATTTTTACCTGGCTGCCAGCCCGCGTTTTGTAGCTGAAAGCACCTGGGTGGATGGAGTAAAGCTGACAAGTTATTTTGTGGAAGAGTTCCGCTCCTCAGGTGAGAGAGTACTTGAGATTGGGGCAAATGCCTTATCAGCATTCAGCGATCGGTTTGGGCCTTATCCATACAATGAACTGGATCTGGTCAGTACACCAATGCAGGCGGGAGGTATGGAGTATTCAAACATCGTAGCGATCGGGATCTATTTTTATGACCCTGAGTCAACTTTACGCGGTATCCCCGGATCAGTTTTTATGGAATCAGCTACTGCGCATGAAGTAGGACACGAATGGTTTTACTGCCAGGTAATGAGCGATCAGATTGATGAACCCTGGCTGGATGAAAGCCTGGTGCAGTATGTCACATATCTGTATTATTTGGACACCTATGGAAGCCAGGCTGCGGATGGGTTCAAAGAATCACTGCACCAACGCTGGGAGCGTGTGGCAAAGGAGCCCATTCCTATTGGAAAGCCAGCAGCTGATTATTCGTCCGTGGAGTACGGAGCCATCGTTTATGGCCGGGGCGCCTTGTTTTTCGAAGCACTAACTGAAGAGATGGGGCAAGAAACGTTCGAAAGCTTTTTACGTGAGTATGTGGATACATACCGCTGGGGAATCGCAGAACCTCACGATTTGAAAGAATTGGCGGAAGGATCTTGCGGTTGTGATCTTTCACAAGTATTTACCGATTGGGGCGTTATCTATTGAACAGCTTGTATTAAGCAATGCCCAAAAGGAATATTTCTTTCTGGTTTTATATTTTAATGTGATCTCCTGTTATTCAAATCGAGACATGATAGGATAAGATATATCAATTAAGGTGAGATTTCCATAGAGGTGAACAGATGGCTGTTGATGAAAAGAAAAAAGTATTATTAAATTGGCTGGATGAAAATGCGGATGTTTTTTTTCGAATGGCGGATCAGATATGGGAGAATCCTGAGATCCATTGGGAAGAGGTGTTTGCTTCTGGTTTGCAGGCGGATTATCTTGAGTCGGAAGGATTTTCTATTACTCGCAATCCGGTTGGGATGCAGACAGCGTTCATCGCGGAATGGGGAACAGGCAAACCTATCCTGGCTTTCGTCGGCGAGTATGATGCACTGCCGGGCTTGTCGCAGGTAAATGAACCTGTAAAGAAGGCAGTAGTCGAAGGGGGACCAGGACATGGCTGCGGGCACCATATTTTAGGTGTAGCAAGTGTAGCGGCAGCAGCGGCAGCGCGAAAATGGCTGGAAGCGAATAATATTTCCGGCACTGTGCGCTATTACGGCACACCGGCGGAGGAAATGGGTGGGGGGAAGGTGTTCATGGCGAGGGAGGGGTTGTTCAATGATCTGGATGCAGCGCTTACTTATCACCCATCATTTATCAACATGCCTTCGAAAGCTTCAACCGTTGCTGTTGTATCTTCCTCATTCCGTTTCAACGGAAGGTCGTCCCACGCGGGCGGCGCACCGCATTTGGGGCGCTCAGCTCTGGATGCGGTAGAACTGATGAATGTGGGTGCCAACTATCTGCGTGAGCATGTACTTGATGGTACGCGCATCCATTATGTGATCACAAATGGCGGGCAGGCAGCCAACATTGTCCCAGAGACGGCTGAAGTGGCTTACATCCTGCGTGCTGAAAAATTGGATTATTTACTTGATGTTGCTGATCGTCTGCGCAACATTGCTAAAGGCGCGGCCTTGATGACTGACACAACTTTTGAGGAGACAATCGAGAGTGGATATGCCAGTATGGTGTCCAACCATACTATCGCAGACTTGATGTACCAGGCATTGGAAGAAATTGGACCGATCCAATATACGGACGAGGAATTAGCATTTGCTCAGCAGATCAATGACACTTTCGAGGGCACAAATGCAGGTTATATTGAGCAGCGGATTGACATGCTTAAGCTAGGAAAACAAGCTGCGGATACACTACGTGCGCATAGTGATAAACCATTGTTGAGCGCGAATTTTCAGGCGATAGACGAGGGGATTGTGTATAAAGGCGCAACAGATGTGGGCGACCTCAGCCAGGTGGCACCAACTGGCGCATTAGAGACTGTTTGCTTCCCAACCTGCAGCCCCGGGCACTCATGGGTGAACACTGCCTGCGGTGGTATGTCAATCGGACATAAAGGATTGATGCATGCGGCAAAAGCGCTGGCATTAACAGCGGCTGTTTTGTACACCGATAAAAAGACTATAGAAAAAGTATGGGGAGAATTTGAAGAACAAATGGACGGAAAGACTTACACGCCGCTCATCCCAGAGGAAATGCACCCACCTCAGTAACCAATTTACAAGGAAATCACCAGAGTTGTTCTCCTATAATTACCTGAAATATAAGTTAAGAACTTTAAAACTAATTGTAAAAGCAAAATTTATATAGATGACTAATGCAGCATTTAAACATGGTTGCGTTGTGTCATTATCTTTATATGACTTGACAGATAGTTATTTATCTTTTAGACTAATGAAAATTCTAAAACACAAACTATGATGAATATAACATCCTATCGTCTTCGACCTCGATCAACTCACTTGACTTTAATTTGAAGTCCGGTTATTTGATGTTTAGATAGGATTTGTAATTTTTCCAGGTAAATCAAAAACCCCCCGGATTTCCGGGGGGTTTTTTTTAGGAGAAGAGTATGAAAGGCGTAAAAGTAGGCGTATATGGAGGCACGGGCTATTCGGGTTGGGCGCTAATTCAATTATTGTTAGGCCACCCCGAAGTTGCAATACAGTTTGTTACTTCAGAACGGTTAGCGGGTAAAGACCTGTCAAATGCCTGGCCTTTGGCGCCAAAGATTCCCCTGCAGTCCGCTGCGGAGGTTGACCTTCAACAGGTTGACTGTGTATTCTTATGTCTGCCTCATACTCGCTCTGCAAAAATTGCCGCCAATGCAAAAAAAGCTGGTGTATCTGTCATTGACCTTTCGGCTGATCTGCGCTTGAATAATCCTGAAGACTATCAGTATTGGTATAAAGTTCCTCATGCAGCCCCTGATCTACTGCCCGTTGTTTATGGATTTCCAGAATGTTATCGAGAGCAGATAAAAGGAGCAAAATTAGTGGCAAACCCCGGTTGTTATGCCACTGCCGTCCTGCTGGGCTTATTGCCGCTGGCTCAGGCTGAATTATTATCTGAAGATATGCCCATCGTTGTTGATGCTAAATCTGGCACAACAGGCGCAGGGCGCAATCCCAAACAGAATACTCTTTTTAGCGAAGTACATGGCAATTTTTCTCCTTATAAAATTGGCCGTGTTCATCCTCACATTGGCGAAGTAGAACAACAATTAGCGGTTAGCGGAGTAAAAAAAGGGCGCTTGATATTTTCTCCACACTTATTACCTGTTGATCGAGGCATCTTAGCAGCCATTTATGCTCCCGTAAAAAATGCTCAACAAGCGGTCACGGTTATTCAGCAGGCCTATAACAGCGAGCCCATGGTAAATATCCTGCCTGAGGGAGAACTTGCTGCCCTTGCGTATGTTGTGCGTACACCTAACGCTGTGCTCTCTTTAACCCCTGTAACTGAAAACAGCTTGATTGTGATGGTTGCGATTGACAATCTCCTCAAGGGAGCCGCATCACAGGCAGTACAAAATTTTAATCTGATGTTTGGATTTGATGAAACAATTGCATTGCTCACTGCAGCCCAGAGGGCGGATAGATGAAAAAGCCATATAAAACAATCAAAATAGGTGGTAATGAACTTTCTTCTCCAGAATTTATCCGGGGACTATCGTCGGCCATAAAAGAGGAACAAAAAACACATGCTTGCATTCTCGTTCACGGGGGTGGGCGGGCGATTGACCAGCTGATGGAAAAATTACAAATAGAACCTCACTATATAAGCGGTCAACGCATTACAGATAAAGCGACACTTGAAATTGCAGAAATGGTTCTCTCCGGGAAAATCAATAAAGAGCTGGTGTTTGAGCTTACTGTTGCAGGGTTAGAGGCAATTGGGTTAAGTGGTGTTGATCGGAAATTGCTGCAAGTTGAACCGTGGGGACAAGAAATGCACCTTGTTGGGCGAATCGTAAAAGTGCGCGATGAGCTATTGGCGGAGTATTGTGCTCAAGGGGTTATTCCGGTTATCTCCCCGATTTCAATTGGCCCGGCTGGTAAATACAATGTTAATGCCGACCATGCCGCTGGAATGATCGCTGGGGCATTAAAAGCTGAAGAAGTAGTTTTTATTACCAATGTGCCAGGCGTTTTGGTTGATGAAAATGTTGTTGCCCAACTTTTCGATACAGAAGTGCAAGCGCTTATTCAGAAAAGCACTATTCAAGGGGGGATGATTCCCAAGGTAAATGCAGCATTAGATGCTCTGAAATACGGCGCAAAAAGTGCAAAAATTACTAATTTGACTGGTTTTAAAAAACATTCCGGCACAACCATCATAAAAAAAAGGAAAGATAATGGTTCAAAAAATTAACATACAGGAAATCATCAGGAAAGAAAAAGAGTATGTTTTATCCACATATCCTCGGCTTCCTTTTGTACTCACCAGAGGTAAAGGGTCTTTTCTCTTTGATAGTGAGGGAAATCAATATCTTGATTTTGGGGCTGGGATAGCTGTGAATGCTCTAGGCCACTGCGATGAAGAAGTGGTCAATGCGATCCAGCAGCAGGCCCAAATTCTTAGTCATGTCAGCAATCTTTACTATACTGCTCCACATGTGGAATTAGCAGAAAAACTTTGCCAGCTAAGTTTTGCGGATAAGGTTTTCTTTTCAAATTCTGGAACTGAAGCCATTGAGGCAAGTTTGAAATTTGCACGGAAATATGGGCGGGCAAAGTTTGGGGAAGGGAAAACAAAGCTGGTTGCCTTTTCAAATGGGTTTCATGGGCGCACATTTGGTGCGTTATCTATTACTGCACGTGAAAAATATCAGGCTCCTTTCAAACCGCTTGTACCTGATGTAGAGATAGTTCCTTTTAACGATATTGCGGTTGCGCGACAGGCCATTGATGAAAGTACGTGTGCTGTGGTAGTTGAAGTGGTACAGGGAGAGGGGGGTGTGAATCTTGCCACTCAACAGTTTTTACATGTATTAAGAACATCGTGTACCCAACATTCTGCGCTGTTGATTGTAGATGAAATTCAATCTGGCTTTGGGCGCACAGGCAAACTGTGGGCACATCAGCATTTTGATATACAACCTGATATGATGACTCTTGCCAAAGCTTTGGGCGGTGGGCTTCCTGTTGGGGCCACATTAATGACCAATGACGTGGCTGAACCCATTGTAGCTGGAGACCACGGCAGCACTTTTGGCGGAGGACCAATAGCTGCGAGTGCAGCGCTCGTTATCCTCCAACGCACACAAGATCCAGGCATGTTGGCCCACGTTCAGAAGATGAGCACATATTTATGCCATGAGTTAAATGCTTTGAATCTTCCGCAGGTTGTTGGAATTCGTTCATTAGGGTTAATGATTGGGATTGAATTAAACGTAGATGCCAAGCCTATTTATAAAAAAGCGCATGAATATGGGATTTTGTTACTTACAGCTGGCCCAAATGTTCTTCGGTTGTTACCACCGCTGACCATCACTAAAGCTGAGGTTGATCAATTTATTCGTGCATTCAAGAAATTGCTGATGGAGAAAACTGTATGAAACATGCAAAAAAATCCGTAAATTACCAAATTCGTCCTGCACAACTCGCCGAAATCCCCGACATCCTGGCTCTTTTTGCCGACGAAGTTGAAGCAGGGCGCATGCTTCCTAGAAATAAGGAAGATTTACAGGCAGGCATTCAAGATTGGCGGGTTGTGTCCAGGGATGATGAAGTGGTTGGCTGTGTGTCGTTAGTATTTTTTAACCCAAATTTTTGCGAGATCCGTTCATTGGCTGTGGCCGAAACTTGCCGCAATGATGGGTTGGGAAAAAAACTAATTGAAGCGGCTCTAATCCTTGCCAAAGGGCGTGGTGCAAAAGAAGTGCTTACGCTAACCCGAGCTGCAGGTTTATTTGAGCGCTGTGGCTTTCAAATCAATGATATTCGTAACTTTCCAAAAAAGGTTCAGACAGATTGCCAGGCCTGCCCCTTCATCAACTGTTGTGATGAGGTCGCATTACTTATTAAGATCGAGGAGAAACAGCTAACCCTATGAAAAATACAATTTATTCACCAAAAGGGTTCCAGGTTGCTGCGCTTAATAGTGGGTTAAAACCTGAAGGTCGAATGGACCTTGCTCTTATTGTCAGTGAAAACCCGTGCCAGTTAGCGGCGGTCTTTACCACCAACAAAGTCAAAGCAGCACCCGTGCTATACGACCAGAAAATCCTACAAGCTGGAAAAGATGTGCGCGCGGTGGTGATTAATACTGGTTATGCTAATGCCTGCACAGGGAGCGAAGGCATGCGGCACACTCGGCAGATGGCCAAAGCCGCCAGTCAGCTATTTACGGGGAGTGCTGATGAAGTGCTGGTCTTATCGACCGGGGTCATCGGTGTACCTCTGCCGATTGACATTATCCTGGCTGGTATTGAAAAAGCAGACTGGCAGACCGCACCTCGCGTATGGCAGGATGTTGCACAGGCAATTATGACTACTGACACACGCCCAAAAATATCCAGTGTGCAAAGCCCGGCTGGTTATACTATCACCGGGGTTGCTAAAGGCGCAGGAATGATCTCGCCCAATATGGCAACCATGCTTTCGGTGATCTGCACGGATGCAGTTCTCTCAAAAGACATGCTGGACAAAGTGCCGGAAATTTGGAACCAGACATTTAACCGGATTGTGGTAGATGGTGACATGAGTACTAATGACACAGTTTTGTTATTGGCGAATGGTGCTTCCGGGGTGGAAGTTGATCCAGATAGTGATTTTTATGGAACTTTATTGGAGCTCTGCACCGAACTGGCGATGTCTATTGTGCGAGACGGAGAAGGCGCTACCAAATTGGTCACTGTGAGCATCAATGGCGCTAATAACCAGGATGATGCGGAAAAGATCGCGCGTGCCATTGCTACCTCGCCGCTATGCAAAACAGCATTTTATGGCGCGGATCCTAATTGGGGCCGTATTATTTGTGCCGCGGGTTATGCAAATGCGGAATTTTCCCCAGAAAATGCGAGCTTATATTTAAAAAAGGACGATCAGTTAATCAAACTTTATGAAAACGGAAAAAGCGCTTCTTACAGCGAAGCACAGGCAATTGAGATAATGCAAACAGATTCATGGGAAGTACTTCTTGAGCTTGGACTGGGGACAAGCAGCTATTGGCTTTGGACCTGTGACTTGAGCCACGAGTATGTAACCATTAATGGGCATTATCGCACCTAATTTAATCTAATAATTAATAAGGAGAAATAATCATTATGACAATTCAGCCAAAACCAAAGAAAGTCGTTCTCGCCTATTCTGGCGGATTGGATACATCAATTATCGTGCCGTGGTTGATCGAAAACTATGGCTGTGAGGTGATTTGTTTCACAGCTGATTTAGGTCAGGAACAGGAGTTGGACGGTCTTGAAGAAAAAGCCCTAAAAAGCGGGGCCAGCAAATTGATTGTTGAAGATTTGCGCGAAGAATTTTTAACAGACTACATCTTCCCCACGATGCAAGCTGGTGCAATTTATGAACGCAAATACCTTCTGGGCACTTCATTTGCCCGCCCACTGATTGCCAAGCGGCAGGTAGAAATTGCTGAAGAGGAAGGGGCGGACGGCCTGGCGCATGGTTGTACAGGTAAAGGAAACGACCAGGTTCGTTTTGAGGTTTCAGCAATGGCGCTGAACCCCACCCTGAGCATTATTGCTCCATGGCGCGAATGGGATATTCTCAGCCGTGAGGATGCAATTGCTTATGCGGAAAAGCATAACGTTCCCCTGAAGCAGTCAAAAAAATCTATATATAGCCGCGATCGTAATATCTGGCATATGAGCCATGAAGGCGGTATTCTTGAAGACCCTTGGGTTGAGCCAGAAGAGGCGATGTATACGCTTAGCCAAAGTCCATTTAATGCCCCGGATTCTTCTGAGGAAATTATGTTGGAATTTGAGTATGGATTACCTGTTGCGCTCAACGGTAAAAAACTTTCTCCCGTAGAATTGTTAAATAAATTAAATAAGATCGGCGCCAAGCACGGGATTGGCCGCATTGATCTGGTTGAAAATCGTTTGGTGGGAATGAAATCTCATGGTGTTTACGAAACCCCAGGCGGTACTATCATTTATAAAGCACATCAGGAACTCGAAAGCATCTGCCTGGACAAAGACACCTTGCACTATAAACAAATGATTGCTTTGCGCTATGCTGAAATAGTTTACAATGGCAAATGGTTCTCCCCGCTGCGCGAAGCGTTGGATGCATTTGTAGTGATCACGCAGAAGAAAGTAACCGGGCATGTTCGCCTGAAGCTATATAAAGGTAATATCATCGTCATTGGGCGAAAATCTCCTTATAGCTTATATCGCGAAGACTATGCTTCTTTTGGTCAGATGGATATTTATGATCAGCAGGACGCAAAAGGTTTTATTAACTTGTGGGGTTTGCCGATGAAAGTAGATGCGTTGCTCAGTATTGAGGGTACAGGTAAAAGCCGCTTCCGTGCCCCGGATTATTCGATCTTTAAACGAGACTGAACTGAATAAATGATAGATTGCAGGGCAGATGATTTTCCTGCCCTGCAATAAGACAAGAGGATCTTATGAAATTATGGGGCGGGCGTTTCAGCGAAGACCAAAGTGACTTGATGAAGCATTTCAATGATAGTTTTAGGTTTGACCAAAGACTGTATGCGGTTGATATTCAGGGCAGCCTGGCTTATGCTGAGGCTTTGCATTTGATAGGGCTGATAACCAGTGCAGAACGAGATAGTATACAGAGGGGGCTTGAAAAAATAAAAAACGAGTTTGATGCCGGGCAATTTGAAGCGAAAGCAAGTGATGAAGATATTCATACTGCCGTAGAGCGGCGCTTATCTGAGTTGATTGGGGAAGCAGCTGGCAAATTGCATACCGGGCGCAGCCGGAATGATCAAGTTGCAGTAGATTTGCGTTTGTATGTGCTTGGGGAGATTGGGCAAACCATTAGCTTGCTTGAAGCACTTCAGCATAAGATAATCGCTAAAGCGGAAGCGCATATGGATGTGTTGATGCCGGGTTTCACACATTTACAACCTGCCCAGCCCATATTATTTAGCCATTGGTTAATGAGCTTTTTTTGGATGTTTGAGCGTGATAAAGCCCGATTAAATGATGCGCTGGCAAGAACGTCGGTTTCTCCGCTTGGGTCAGGCGCTTTGGCGGGAAATCCTTTTCATATAGATCGGGAAAAAATTGCCGAAGAGTTGGGGATGGCATCTGTCAGCATGAACAGCCTCGACGCGGTCAGCGACCGGGATTTTGTCGCAGAGTTCTTGTTTGCGTTATCCCTGATCGCGGTGCATATCAGCCATTTCGCGGAAGATATTATCCTGTTTAGCAATCCCGCTTTTAATTATTTGCAGATCGGGCAAGCCTATTCAACTGGCTCCAGCCTGATGCCTCAAAAACGCAACCCGGACTCAATGGAGCTGGCCCGCGCGAAGACGGGGCGGATCATCTCAGCACTGGTCAATATACTGATTGTCTTAAAAGGGCTGCCTTCAACGTATAACAAAGATTTGCAGGAAGATAAAGAAGCTTTGTTTGATAGTGTTGATAACCTTACATTGACCCTTTCAGTAGTTGCTGGAGTTGTTGATTCTCTGGTTGTTTTCCCCGAGAAAATGTTGGCACATTTGAACGAGGCGATGCTGGCAACTGACCTGGCTGATTATTTAGTTGACCGCGGCCTTCCTTTTCGTGAAGCACACCATAAGATCGGGGAAGTGATTCGTTATGCTGAAGAGAATAATATTCCTCTCTCTGAAATTCCTCTGCCTGTATTAAAAAGCATTGCACCGCAGTTTGAAGAAGATATCCAAAAAGTCTTTGATTTCACACAGGCCATTTGTAAAAAAGATGGGGTTGGTGGTACCGCACCGCAGGCGCTAAAAAGCCAAATTAAGGCGGCGAAAGAAAAACTTGGGTCGAAATAGATAGCCGATTCAAGTTGTGTTTTGCAATAAGAAGAGGGGTGGGGATTTAAGCTGGCATCCTTTCCTACAATTAGTAGACGTTAAATAATTTCAATTATTTTAGATTCTGTAACTTCTCCCACTCTCCAGAGAGGGAGGTTCTTTTTTGCTGCGGCTTTTTCACACTCGTCCGCTTTTTCAGGAGGAATGGCAAATAACAGCCCGCCGCTCGTCTGTGCGTCAAACAAGATCATCTGCGCTTTTTTTTCATTTGTTGTGGGAAGGTAATATGTGGTTTGAAAAACTCAGCATTGTCAAACGTGCCGCCGGGAAAACACCATTCATCTGCCAGGCGGGCGGTATTTGGGTAGAGAGGAATTGCGTCAAAATAAAGCCGCAGTCCCACGCCGGAAGCTTCCGCCATTTTCCAGGCATGCCCCAGCAAACCGAACCCGGTGATATCCGTAGCAGCCTGGGCGCTATGTTTGACCGCAAGTTCAGCCGCATCTCGGTTAAGGCGTTTCATCCACTCAATGGTTTCTTCGGCATCCTCAGATTTGATCTTTTTTGCTTTGATCGCGGATGCAACCACCCCGCTCCCGATGGGTTTACTTAGGAACAGCACGTCGCCTGACTGCATACCATCCTTGGTGAGGATATGGTCAAGCGGCACAAAACCAAGCGCGACCAGGCCATATTTCGGTTCCTTATCTTAGATAGTATGTCCGCCAGCGATCACGATACCTGCTTCTTTGGCTTTCTCAGCGCCTCCGAGCAGGATCTCCGAGGCGATTTCCACGGGCAGCTGTGGGGGGAAGGCAGCGATGTTTAGCGCCAGGAAAGGAGTGCCGCCCATGGCGTAAATGTCAGAAAGACTGTTTGCCGCGGCGATCAGGCCGTAATCAGTGGGATCATCCACAATTGGCGTGAAAAAATCCGTTGTGATTACAAGCCCGCGTTGATCGTCCAACTTCCAGATGGCCGCGTCATCCGGCTGGTTGATGCCAGCCAGGAGATCGGGATGATCTTCGGAATGGAAAATTTCTTTTATGGGGCGCAGTACCTGCGCCAGCGCATCCGCGCTAAATTTAGACGCTCAACCAGAGCAGGTGGCTAATTCGGTCAGGTGGATCTTATGTTCGCTTACTGTCATGATAGCAATATAGTTGCCCTTCTATTGGTATTTTATAAAAACTTTTTCAGACGGTTGATTATAACGTGAGGTCTTATAGCGTTCCATTAAACATCACGCTCTATGACCCAGAAAAGTTGAACGGTGTAAATATAAGGAAATTAAAAACATGATCGCACTGACAGCCAATAGTACTGGGGGGTCAAGAATGGTGCCCGAAAGCAGCCCGGCTGCCAAAAAATACGCATGAAAACCAAGTGGTACCCAGAAAGCGGGCGGGTCAGGTGGGCGGCCGGTGAGCTTAGGTCGGTGCAATAATACAATTAATAAGGTGCTGGCGAGAGGAAAACCAACGGTTAGTTCATAAAATTGGCGGGGCACAACATAAACAATGAATGCGTTAGCACAAAGCACTCCAACCAGCCCGAGCACAAGTGCTCCAAAGGGAGCCAACCAGCGCCAATACCCGCGTGCTTGGGAAGTTAACAAGCGCATACTGGCTGAAAAGGATACAACAACCCAGAACCAGGCCCAGAAATTTGCGTAAGGAACCCCGAAATATTGGAAGTGCAGCCCCTGGCCCCAATCCCACATTCCCAACCGGATGGCTATCGCGTCCATCGCCAGATCAATGTTCAAAGCCAGGAGACCATCCAAGAGAGGTCGCATGGTTTCTGGCAGGTTGGTCGCATCTGAGAATAATTTAGCGCTGTAAATAATGACACCCCAGCCAATCCCGACCGCCAATGGAACATCTGAGACCATCAACAAAAAGGTCCCATAGCTGTATGCATTTAACTGTCGGATGGTAGCCAGCTCAAGCAGCACCCCAAACAGCACACCGGCAGCTAACCGCAGTACATGTTCAGGCCCGGCGCGCCAGGCATGCCTTAAGCATACGATCAACAACACTACAACAATAATTTCCATTGAGATCAGATAGTAACTGGGCATAGATTTCCTCTCAAAAATACGGTTGTATTATACGCGGAGGACAGCCAATCCTGTTGAAAGCAGGGTTGATTTATTCGATTTCTTCTCTCAGAAAAATACGGGCGTCGCCTTGAGGAATTATAAAATCTGTTCCTGATGCACCCGTGGCAGTATCCATATGCGACACGTCAAAGGATAAAGTGATTGGCTCATCCACCGCTGCCACGATCAACCCTTTTTCAAAATCTCTGCGGTAGGCACCATTTTCTTGATAATAAGGAGCGATGGGCTCACCAAGCATCACAGTATAGTATTCGGGGAACCAGTAATCCAGCACTCCGCCGTGGTCGCGAGGCCCAAAATCATAAGCGAAATAGGTGTGGTCCATCAGCAGGCTTGCGACCAGACCGGAGCGAAAACGCTGCATGTCTACTTTCCCGGTGTCATCTGTATCTACCGCATAGACGACGATATGCGGGGCGTTCGTGCTTTCAAGTGCCCTTTGGCCAGAAGCAAGCATCTTGTTCATGTCAAGGCCGCAGAATGTGCCCAGTGAGTTTTCCAGTAAATATCCGTTCAAGTACCGGGGAAAAGGTGAGCCCTCTGGAAAACCGCAGCCGGCGTTGGCGATGATCCATTTCTCTTCTGGAATGCTATCGCGAAGCATTCTTAGCAATTGCTCCTGCCCGGAAACCCAGGCAGATGGATCCAGCGGGACCGGCATGCCCTCCGACCACAAGCCGTCGCAGAAAGGGTAGGCGTCAAGCATGTCTATGATCACCCCATCGTGCTGCGGTTGATTTCCGTTGTCTTGATGGATGTTAGCGAAGATTGGGAATATGGCAGGATTTATTTGAGAATGGATAACAGTTAGGGTATTATCTAAATATTGAAAGGAACAGTGACTGAATTTACAGAAAAGATGTGCATAATCTTATCCTTTGTGCAACCAATAAACGATGATACAAACATCATGTTAAGTTAAAAACAAAAAGAAATCATATGTATATACAGTAACTACAATATTGACATACCGTAGTAATAGTTGTATAATGTATGTATGAATAAAAGAGAAAGAGCTAACAACCTTCAACGTTGGCGGGAAGAAACGATTAAGGAAATTGGTGATTGCAATACGCTGATTTCATCAACCCAAAAAAAATTAATAGAAGCAGAGGAAAAGCTCAGACTGATTGATGGCTTACTTAGCTTGGAAGAGAGCAACATGCCCAATATTTCACAAGAGAAATACTTAAAAAAAGATTTATTAGAAGAAATTGAAGATGTAATTCGCGTTAAGGGGGAACCGATGCACATAACATCAATTCACCAAAGTCTTATAGCAAGAGGAATTCCGCTACCTGGTAAAGGAAATGAAGCCAACGTGATTGCTAGGATTCAACGTTCTGGGGGAAGAATTATCCGCACTGACAGAGGTGTTTATGGACTACCGGAATTAGGGGCTATTGAGAAAAAACCGATTAAAAAGAAACGAAAGAGGGTGAGAAGAAAATGACAAGTAAACCTAAAATAGCCAATTCAGATATTATCCCGTACGCTCTGTTTTTACTAGGCGGTGTGGGTAAATTCATTGATGTTGAAGATGTTCTCTATAGATGTTACGAGCTTGCTCCCGTTAAATTTAAATGGAGGAAGTATGATATTCCAAATTATAAAATCTTAACCAAAGCTATGGAAACCTTTGAGCAAAAACACCCATTGTATACTCTCAAGACAGAAAATGGGCTGGGTAGACAATTAACTGCGGAAGGAACAAAATGGGTTCAGAGTATGATCCCAAAATACAAATTTCTTCTATCTTCCTCAGAAACAATAATCCCTTCAAATAGACCTAACCAAAAAATCTTGAACGAAATGAGTACACACCATATTTTTGAAGCTTTCATAAGCAAAGGAGCTGAAACAAAAATAAATAAATTTGATGCAGCAGATTTTCTACTTTGTTCACCAGATAGTCCTGAGTCTGTTTGGAAAGAGAGAATTGAAACTTATAGATCTGCTGCTCAAGCTTCAAACCGGGAGGAATTAGTGGCTTTCCTGAAATTTATGAAGAAAAAGAATCCAGAATGGTTCGGGGAGAAGTAAATGTCTATCAATAAAACAAAAGGAACAATCGAATATTCTGGTCGAGCATTTCATCAAGATGCTATGGCGGCAATGAAAGGAGATATTGTTCGTGGAATTATTGAATTAATAACCAATTCAGACGATGCATATGCTCAATTGACAAATAGCAGTGGTCAAAATAAAATTATTATAGAGGTAGAGCACCGGAGAGGGCAGCCTTGGAAAGTTCTCGTAAAGGACAGGGCCACTGGAATGGACGCGGTCACTCTAGTGAACTCGATTACCAAATTAGGGGGAAGAACCTCGGGTTTTGAAAAAGGGTTGGAAAGACGGGGTAATCTTGGAAGGGGAGCTAAGGATTGTGCTGCATTCGGGGATGTAATATTTAGGACTATTAAGGACAATCGATATTCTTGCCTTATTTTGAGAATGGATGGAAAATGGGAGTTAAAGGAAAACAGGAAAGCAAAAGATAAAGACCGAAAGGATTTAGGGATCCCAAGAGGTAGCGGAACAGTAGTAGAAATTTCTGTTTCCGAAAACAATCGTTGCCCACGGCATGAGAGTTTAAAAAAGCGACTAACGAATCATTTTCAACTTAGAGATATTCTAAGCGATCCAAAGAGGAGAGTTGAGCTAGTAAAGCTTAACGATGGAACTAGGGATTCACTAATCTATGACTTCCCAGATATCCCAATTGTTTTTGAGGGAAAGCTTGAACTTGAGGGTTATGCGAATGCAAATATCCATTTAACAATAAGTCGACTTAATCAAAGATGTGAGGATGGATCACATAATGCAGACAGGCCTAATGGGATTTTAATAAAGGGTGGTAAAGCTATATATGAGAACACTCTTTTTGGATATGAAAACAATGTGTATTCTGGCTGGTTTGCTGGAAGATTGGAGTGTAATTATATTGATCAACTCGCAAGAGAATATGATGATTTACAAGACAAAGAACAAGAGCATCCATCTGAAAACCCAATGCCACTAATTTCTCGTACAAGAGAAGGAATAAATTCAGACCATCCTTTTTACATCGCGTTAAAGGAAGCTGTAGAACGCCCATTAGGTGATCTAATTGAAAAGGAAGCTGCAAGCGCGGCTGAAAAAAAAGGACAAATTGAAAATGAACAAACACGGAAAGATTTTAACAGATTAGCCCGGGAAGTAGGAAGACTTATTAATGAAGAATTGAGGAATATTGAAGCTGAAGAATTGATTGGTGGGTTTGATGGAGAACCACCTAAACTTTCAATTATTCCAGAAATTGCTTATGCATACATGGGGGAAAATCGAACATTAACTGTTGCTGCGCGGAAAACCGAAGCCAATGTGGGAGATAAGGTTGTCATCTCGCTCGATCCCGAAGGGGTTATTGAGCTACTTACTTCAGAAATAAAATTTGACGAACATCGAAGACGCGAAGACATGCTTGTTTGCCAATTGAAATTTAGGCCCATTCTACAGGACGAATCTACTCTGATTACAGCCAGTGTTGGAGATTTAACTGCAAATGCTCTTGTTGAAATTCGAGCCTCCAGAGAAATAATTGAAGAGGAAATAGAACTCCCAGCCGATTTTATGTTTGAGAGACCAAGTTATCAGGTGGGTTTACAAAAATCAAAAAAAATACATCTTTTAGCACCAGCTGCGATAATTGCTAAAGAAGGATCTATGGTTAAAATATCCAGCGACAATATGGGAATAGTGGTCAGAACTCCCTCTGTTGAACTTTTGTATGATGACTCGGTTGAGTTTTATCGAGTACCTGTGAATGTTGAAGGGCGAACTCTAGACGCCACTGGAGAAATCAGAGCGGTGCTGGGTAATACAAATGCGACTGCTCAAGTTAAGGTGACGCGTAAAGAGGAAGGGCCAGGTTTTCGAATCCAATTTGAACCAGTCGATTTTGGTTCTTATAGAGGAGTGCTGGAAAAAGAGGTAAAAGAAAATGGGTCAATAATAAACGTAATAAAAATTGCTGCTCGTCATCCGGCTCTTCGCCCGATCATAGGTGAGAATTTTGAGAGGCAAAACTCTCCACTCTGCAGGATTCTTGTGGCAGAAATTGTAGCTGAAGTGTCAACGAGATTAATTGTTGAAGAGTATTACAGGTTAAGAAGGGTGACCGAAGAATTCGACGCTGCAAGAGTTTACCGAGAGCATTTTAAAAGGGTTCAACGATTTCTTCCTCGGTTTCAGAAACTTTTGCTTGGGAATATCAATTTAATTGCCACAAGTGATACCCTAGAACCTGTTTCAATAATAAGCGCCTAGGAATATTGCACATCCTTCCAGGTTCAAGAGAATGGATAATATTATATACCAAACTAATAATCAATAGGTTAGTTAGAGTATGTTGAAAAACGAGTTTTATAAAGAGATAAACCTCATTTTACTGCCATATATGGTGGTTTTTGCCTAAAAAGATATGGTGCATTTACTCATTAATGTGACTTTTTCCACACCCTCTAGTTAAATCACTCTGGACTGAAGCGGTGATCTGTGGAATTTAGAGCATGGATGAAATAGATATCAAGGGATTTAATTTCAATTAACCATACTTGGCCGATCTTCCCACCTTCCAGCTTTCCTTTTCGAAGCATCCGCCGTAAATAATGTTCACTATACCCGCTGTATTCAGATGCAATTTTTCAGATACGTGATTAATCAAAACCGACATAGGCTTTTGATTAATAGAAATCATCCTGACTTCACTTTCTGATTCTGGGCAATTCCTCTAGTTTGCTTCACTGGTCAAAGCGTAGCATTTCTAGGAATTACTCAACACCAATCTGGTTTGGTTCGGGATGTGTCTTGTCTGGTACCCCCAAGGGGAATCGAACCCCTGTTTTAGCCTTGAGAGGGCTATGTCCTAGCGTGAACATCAGCGGACGGTGTATTTAACCCGTCCGCTGTATGGTTTTTGGTCAGTTTTTGTTAAGATTATTTTCAATGTATTCTTCTCTTGTTCACGATAGCAAGAATATTCCGGCCACATACGGCAGTAAAACCAGCAATGCCAGTGCGGCATGACCGCGGCGTGCTGAGTTGCGGCTGTCCCAGCTGAAGAGGTAGACCGCCAGCCCAAATGCCAGCAAGCCGCTGGTTAATAAGACTACCACAGAACCCCACGGGGAAAAACTTGCCACTTTTCCCATCGCTAATCCATTGAAAGCGTTCATCGCCTGAGTGGCGGGCAGGAGCTGGGCGATTTTCCCGGCTGCTTCCGGGGCAGCATGCTGTATGGAAGCATTAGCCCTCCTACCACCATAGAGGGTAAGAAAACAAGCTGTGACCACAGCACCGTCATACGTGAACTGGGGGAAACGACTCCGATCAATACACAAATTCCCGCGCAGGCAAAATGCTGACAAAAACAAAATTTAGGTAGTCTAATTTTTTGATTGCGATATGTAATCTAAGCATATCAAATCTTATTCATTATCCCCATACCCAATTTATTGTATCCCATATGCCAGGGTCATCACTCTCTAGAACTGGATTGATGAATTCTGCGAACGCATTTTCAGCATCATGAAAATCATCATATGCCAGACCAAGCTCACTTGCCAACCGCTTATACTCACGGCGTAAGGTCTTTGATAAAGCGGGCATCTTTTGGGGAATGGGATGTGTAGCTCGTATTTCAAATGTGGATTGGGTAACCTTTGCGAGCACTGCTCCTTCAATATTCTCCAGGCTAGCCAGCAGTAAAATGTCAACGAAATCCTTCACCCGTGTACTTCCCCCAGACATATATTCACGTGTCAGGGCGTGCAGCTTTTCGGCAATTTGTTGTGTGATGGGATAGCAAGGCACTTCTGTCGAGTCTATGTCAGCGAAATCGAGAATGGGGTCAAAGTGTAAATAATCGTAATTTTCAAACAACAAATCACCCATACCCACATCTGCATGAAAGGCTTCAAAAACGCGGCCATCCAATCGGCACTGGACATTATAACGGTGTCCACCAAATAAATCTTAGCTCCTAAAACATTAGCGATATCTTCGTGATCGGTAAACTCTTTCCCATTATCACAGGTGATGGTATGAACTGGGTAACCAGCCAATAGGGAGATAATCATCTCTTTTACAGCTTCTTTGGTACGCTGGCCTACCAGGCCCATGCGTAGATAACG
>CBDAFG010000092.1:0-131510 GCA_965195205.1 uncultured Pelolinea sp.
GGAATAATAATTATGTTTGGAGTTCTTGCTGCTGTTTGGGTTTCGATTAAAGAAACTGAGCGGCGCGGGTTTGATAGTGAGTATATTTGGGATATGGTCCCTTGGTTATTGGTGTCCGGGATTATTGGCGCTCGCTTATGGCATGTATTAACTCCTTCACAATCGATGGGGGTGGGGGCAAATTATTATTTTTCCCATCCCATAGAAATTTTCAATATTCGACAGGGAGGATTAGGTATTCCAGGCGCGGTAATTGGTGGTTTCATTGCTCTGCTTATATACTCAAAAAAGAAGGGGTTGGATTTTCTTACATGGACAGACATTATCGCTCCAGGACTTGCGTTGGCACAAGCAATTGGCCGATGGGGCAACTTTGTTAATCAGGAGCTATATGGCCCACCTTCGAATCTTCCTTGGGCGATCTTCATTGATTTGGCTCATCGACTGCCAGGTTATGAAGAATTTTCACATTTCCACCCAATGTTCCTGTATGAATCTTTATGGAATATTTGTAATTTCTTCCTGCTTATTGTTGTTTCGCGGAAGTTAAAAAGCAAGCTGCTGCCTGGAGATATTTTTGGTATTTATCTAATCGTGTATCCGATTGGGAGATTTCTTTTAGAGTTTATCAGGTTAGATACATCCTATGTTGGCAGTGTAAATGCAAATCAAATGACAATGGCAGTAGTGGCCGTGGTTAGCGTAAGTATTATGGTTTTTCGTCATGTAAAGGGGAAAATGATTGAATAGAAACCAGAAAAATTATATATGATCAATAAAAAGGATAGGTGTGAGAAAGAACTGATAAAATATTGATAGTCCAATACATATTATTGGACTATTATTTTATTAATTGACAGAGGTGTGAAATAAAAAAAATTACTTGATGAAATGAATGCTCAAATAAACAAAGAAATGTTTTCTGGCTACTTATATTTATCGATGACAGCACGCTTTGAAGGAGAGAATTTACCAGGGTTTGCTCATTGGATGACCATTCAAGCTGGAGAAGAGTTGGAGCATGCGATGAGATTCTTTGAATTTTTGAATGAGGTAGGTGAAAAAATTGTCCTCAGTATTATTGAAAAACCGGAACCGAATTTTGATAGCCCACAGAAGGTGCTTGAACAAGTACTTGAACATGAAATATATATAACCAGCCGGATTCATTTATTGGATAAGTCAGCTATTGATACTAATGAATATCCAACTTAAATGTTCCTGCAGTGGCTTGTGAAAGAACAGGTTGAAGAGGAAAAGAATGCTACCGATATCCTCGAGAATCTAAAATTAGCCGGCGAATCAGGCAATGTGCTCATAATGTTAGACCACGGACTTACCCAGAGAAAAGCTGATTAGAAGTATGAATTAAGTAAAAAAGAGATTCCGTGAACCGGAATCTCTTTTAGTTTACCACCCATTGAGAAAAGGTTCCCACTCTCCATTTTCGGTAAGATAGTGTTTATATATATAGATTGCTGAATTCGGAGGGGCTTTTGGAGCTTTTTGCAAGCGCATGCCTGTTTCACGTAAGGACCTTCCGCCTTTTTTGTGATTGCAGCTGGAGCAGGCAGTTACGACGTTTTCCCAATTTTGCTGCCCCCCCTGATGGCGAGGAATAACATGATCAATCGTGAGATCTTTATTTTTCTTTCCGCAATACTGGCAGGTATGATGGTCTCTTCGGAATACTTCTTTTCGGTTCAATTTGACCTGGGGTCGTGGACGGCTAATCATCCTTTGAAGGCGAATAATTGATGGTCGGGGATAGGAGCGATTGATGGTGCGGATTTCACCTCGGCCATTCATAACTAATGATGCTTTTTCCAAGAACATTAAGCATACTGCCCGCCGCATGGCGCAAACATTAATTGGTTCAAAGTTAGCATTGAGTACGAGTACGGTTTCCATGATACCCATTTGCTGATTATAGCATGTAGAATGATTGAGAAATATAAGTTGGTATAATCATCCAGCACAGCAATTCTGGAGGATTTTATGGATATAAAAGAACAAGTTACCGTACTAATGCAGGGGACTGAATATGGTGACGAAAAGATCAAAGAAGCAATGCGAAGGGAATTGTTTGAACGGTTACTGCAAGCAGAAAAAGAAAATCGCCCTTTGCAGGTTTATTGTGGTTATGACCCCACCAAAGCAGATCTGCATTTAGGGCATACTGTTACGATGCGTAAGCTGCGCCAATTTCAGGATTTTGGGCATGAGGTAACTTTTCTAATCGGTGACTATACTGCACTAATTGGAGATCCATCTGACAGAGATTCAAGCAGGCCTATTCTCACTTCGGAAGAAATCCAAAAAAATGCAGAAACATACGCTGTCCAGGCTTTCCGAATCCTAGATAAGGATAAAACAAAAATTAGATATAACTCTGAATGGCTTTCAAAATTAAATTTTGCCGAGATAATAAAGCTAACACAAAATTTCACTGTGCAGCAATTTCTTAGTCGCGAAAAATTTAAATTGCGCTGGGGAAAAGGAGAGCCAATTTATCTGCATGAAGCGTTATATGCTGTAATGCAGGGATATGATGCATACAGCCTAAAAGCAGATGTACAGGTTGGCGGAACGGATCAATTCTTTAATATTGTGACAGCATCCAGAAAGGTGATGACGGTACTCGGTGCTCAACCAAATATTGCAATCTGTTTAAGTATCCTCCCAGGAACTGATGGAACGGAAAAAATGAGCAAATCAATGGGGAATTATGTTCCTATAACAACCACACCAGATGACGTTTATGGAAAAATAATGAGTATTCCTGATGAAAGTATGCCTGTTTACTCGCGTTTGGTAACCCGCTGGTCTCCTGAAGTGATTGAGAAAATTGAGAAAGCGATTTCTGTTGGTGAATTACACCCAAGAGACGCAAAAATGAAATTAGCTTATGAAGTAACCAGTGCTTTCTATAGTGAACAGAAAGCGGATATTGCACAGAAAGATTTTATTCAGAAATTTCAGGAAAAAACTATTCCTGACAATATAGATGATTTTTCTATTTCTAAAGATGCAAATTGCCTAGACGTGCTGGTTACCTCGGGGTTGGTTGGCAGTCGAAGTCAGGGCCGGAGAATGGTGGAACAAAACGCGGTAAAACTTGACGGAAAAGTCATCTCGAATTGGAATGATCAGATGCACGAGGGTGTGCTGCAAGTTGGTAAGCGTAAATTCATTCGTTTAATTGAAGCGTAAGGAGATATTAGAAATTCAAAGCGTTAAAGATCTCTTTTCCAATTGATCGACTCTTTTCTCGATTATCGTCCTCAATAACCACAGTAATAACAATTGGCGTTGTACTATTACTATTGGATGTGCCCAGCGCGTACCAACTATAAGCGCCATTAGAATCATATGTGACTGCACTCAGCTCCCACCTTTTTCCCTCATCTGAGGAGAGGAATTGTGCAATCTCCGCTGCTTTTTCTGGTTTTATTAGTGCTTGTTTTTCTTCATGGGGAAGTATGACCCATTGCCCGGATGAGACATTAACTGAAGTAAGAATTGTTGGTTCTGTTGTGTATCCACCATTGCTCAGTGGAGCCAAACTTGCTGCGATTTGGAGAGGACTGGTGCGAATTTGATCTTTACCTGATATTAGGTCGATCCAACTTACATCAGGTGAAATTTTTATTGGAAGATTTACCGGGAGTCCAATTTTAGGAACATCGAAGATGATTTCAAATTGTGGTGATTCGTTTATGGATGCAAGGTTTTCAAAATTAATTAATTGTGAAAGTGTTGAAAGGCATCCGTTTTTAACGTTAGACTGCCAATTATCAAGATCAAAAGCAGGAGATTCGCATTCCGGAGTATCTTTGTCGCTTGGGAATATTTTGGAATTGTTAAAATCCGTGATCAAGTTGATATCTTGCTCGTAGAGTAAAAGTGAAGATAGCAATCCGCCAATTGGATATGTTCCCTGGGTAGCTCTATTGAGAAACGGAGCATTTTCGTCATTATTCCAATTCTCCCAATTCTCTTCTAATTGATTTGCATTAAAAAATGGGTATGTTGATAATGTTAGGATTTCTCCGCTTTCGGCATTCATCACGACTGCTGCACCTTGATTTTCTTTCATTAAGTCATCAACCGCTCTTTGTAGGTCAATATCTAAGGTCAGTCGGATTGACCTTCCATCTGGAGGTTGATCATATAAGAGATAATTGATCCAAAGTGTGTGAGCGGGGTATCCTTTAATTCCACTTAAATATTCATCATATTCTTTTTCAATTCCATAAAGTCCGTATTTTTGGTGAATGTAACCAATTGAGTTACTTAAAGGAACATATGGATAAAATCTATTAAAGGTGCCAGGTTTACCTTCAGTTTCAGCAATCAGGTTGTTATTTCTGTCAAGAATTTGTCCACGTTTCACAAAGGTATTAGAAATGAGATGACGTGGGTTGTCGCTGCGATTCTGAAGATCATTGCCGCGGATAATCACCCACCAACCAATTGTCATCGTGATTGCCGCAAGGCAAATTGCGAAGATGGCAGTAACGATTCTGGAAGGATTTGTATTAGTAATGAGCGTGTGCTTTTTTTCTTTTTGGTCGCTTATTATTACCAGTATACTAAGTGCTAAATAGGATGTAAGTAGAGACGATCCACCATAAGAAACGAAAGGTAAGGTTACACCGGTAATGGGAAATAAACGGATATTTCCCCCTATGATCAAAATTGATTGGGCAATAACATAGGTTGTAATTCCAGCAGCAAGGTATCTGTGAAATCTATTCTTGGACTCTATTGAAATCTTGATCCCTCTGAATAAAAATATTACCAACAAGGATATGAATCCAATGCTTCCAATTAGGCCTGTTTCTTCAGCGATCGCCGTAAATATAAAATCAGAATGGGAGAGGGGAACAAGATTTGGGTACCCTAAACCAATTCCGGTGCCAAATAAACCGCCTGCAGACAATGCAATGATTGACTGGATGATCTGATATGAACTAGATTGAGTATCTCCCCAGGGAAGAATCCAGGTTTGAAAACGGATTCTAACCAGGTCAATCATTATGTATCCTGCAATAGCTGATAAAACCAGCAAGATACTACCGACAGCAAGAATGCGTTTTTTCCCAAAGACGAAATATACAATGAATATGTAAATCGTGATGAAGATTAACGCAGTCCCTAAGTCTCTTTGACCAACCAATATTATCAGTGAAGCGAGAACGAGCACAGTCGTTGGAATAACGGTATGGAAAAAATCAAAACTTCCAGATTGTTTTTCTGAAAAATAAGATGCCAGATAAATTATTAAAATAATTTTGAGAATCTCTGAGGGTTGAAAAAAAATACCCTTATACCCTAACCACAACTTGGGCCCGATTCCTCCAGGGTATGTGCCAAAGAAAAAAGTAAGCGTGATTAAGGACAATCCAACTGCCAACCAAAAATACTTGAATCTTTTCAACTGTTTTAGAATAGAGGGCGTTCTTATTAGGATAATTGAAATAATTGTGCAAATGGATAACCACAAAGTTTGGCGGAATCCAAAAAAAGGGTTTATTCGCCATATTGTCAACAAACCCCATCCGGTCATCAATTGGGTGATTATGAAAATAAATGGATCCGAGCCTTCCAGGTGTGATTTTATTGAATGGTGAATGCAAATTGAACTTACTAGCCATATTAAATAACCAATCCAATGCCACCAAAGGTAATTAACATTCCAGTTTCTATATCTGACCGCGGGGGAAAGGGTAAGAACGATAGATAATAGAAATAAAAATATGGCTGCCCAAATAAGCAATCTCTGCTGTGTATTATTTTCTGTTATTTTTTCTATAGAGAAAATCTTCAACATTAAAGGTATTTGCTCAGCAGCAGGTCAAGTTTTTCCTTTGTTTTTTCTGGAATTAAATCTCTCCGGGTCATCACAGCATCTTTCAGCGCATTTTCGCAATCACACGTCCTTTTTTCAGGTAGTTTTTTCACAAGGTTCATGATAGCTTCTTGTGCGATTGCAGTGTTTGCCTTAAGGACTTTGATTACCATTTCCACTGTTACTGGTTTTTCATTAATGTGCCAGACATCATAATCTGTAACATGCGCCATCGTTGAATAGCACATTTCCGCTTCTCGGGAAAGGAATACTTCCGGGCAGGCAGTCATGCCGATGATCGATATTCCCCATTTACGGTATAGGTTCGATTCTGCTTTAGTGGAAAAACGTGGTCCTTCAATTGTTATGAATGTACCACTTTTGTGAACTGTCGCACCTGTATTCAAGGCTGCCTGATAAAGCTTATTGGAGAGGTTTGGACAAAAAGGATCAGGCGCGCTGACATGAACAACTGCCCCTTCACCAAAAAAAGATCGCTGGCGCTTATGAGTGAAATCAATAATTTGGTCGGGAATTACAATTTGACCGGGGGAATAGTCTTCATTAAGCGAGCCACAAGCGGATATGCTAACAACCTGATCCACACCGATGGATTTAAGTGCATAAATATTGGCTCGGTAATTCACTTCACTGGGTGAATAGAAGTGCCCAATTCCATGGCGTGCCAGGAATGCAACCAGTTTTCCTGATAATTCCCCGATAATAATTGGTGAACTTGGATCGCCAAACGGAGTGTGAACCACAACATCTTTCTTTTTCTCTAAAGCGGGGAAATCATATAATCCTGATCCACCAATGACCCCGAGGATGGGTTTGTTATCCATGTTTTTACTCCATTAAAAAAATTGTTAGGTAAACTAGCTGATTATATCTCAGCAAGGTGCGGATTATTCTCCATTGTGATTTCGATAGTGGTTTTCCCGCAAGTGATTTGATCTCCTGAGATAATAATAGCGGGAGTATTAATTGGGTTTTGATTTAGAAATGTCCCGTTTGTGGATAGCAGATCTTCAACCCACCAATTATTTTCTTTATAGAATAGACGCGCGTGCATATTTGAAACCGCTTCATCATGTTGAAACCTAATCTGTGCGAGCTTGTCCCGGCCCACAAATATTTCATTATCCCTGAAGTCCCGGGTCTCATCCTGGGAAATATCTCTTATGGTGATTGGAGTTTGAAGGTTGCCGGCAATTGTTTTTTCTGCGTTTATTAAATCTTTCCATAAGATAAAGATAATAAGTCCTAAGAATGTGTACAAACTTAAGGAGGCAAGAACTCGAAGGGTAAGTATTATTCCGGCACTCATTATATTTTTCCCGAAGTTTTTGTTCTTAATATCATGGTTTTTGCTGATTGCGGATACTTATCACCGAAGTTGCCGTCACAGCTAAAAATAATAGGTACATCTGCAATTTCTATGACGTCTCCATTCACTAATTGGTGTTGTTTAATTAGATGCCCATTTACTTTTGTCCCACTCGTTGAATTAATATCAAAGAGCATATAACCAGCCTTTATTTTCCGAATCTGTGCATGCATACGTGAGACTCTCAAATTATCGATGATCAAATCATTATCATCTCTTTGGCCGATATTGGTGACATTTTTTGTTATTTTGTAAATTTCTTCATTCCAAAGGATCATAAAAGCGTCTGGTAGTTTCCCGTTGTCTGATAAGGGGGCATTTTTTGTGAAAATATTAATTGTTTTACCGGAAGCCGGTGTGGATTGTGCGGCGGAAACCATGTATTTATTTTTTAGTGTTTCATCAAAAAAGGTTTCCAGGTAGATAGGCCCACTTAATTTACAGGAGTTGTTCTGGGCTAATTCTGTAATTAATTGATGAGCAAATATTTTCCATTCTATTAACTCGTCCTTATTAAAATGATCCTTATCCTGGATAAAAATATTAAATACATTAGGGGCAATCCTTTTACCATCTTTTGTTCGAATGCTATTTTCAAATTCTTTAATCAACACATCGGTCAACAAGATCAGCGGATTGGTATTAAAGAAGGACTGCAGTTTACCTTCGAAGAATGTCTCAAGTTTTGTTTCGATATCTGAAATTGTAAATCTCATAACGTATAATTATAGTGGATGTGTAAAAATCAACTGCTTCCTGAAGTATTCGAAGTTCCACATACTGCTGATGTGGCAATTGATGTACTTGGTCGCAGTTTAGAAGAGTTGTTTATAAACGCCGCTCTTGGGATGCTCTCGATTATTGAAGTAAATAGTCAAGAAGGGGATGTGGGATGTGAAAAACTATTTTTGGCTGAAGACGACCATGAGAGTTTATTGGTGGCGTTCCTAAGTGAAATTTTGTTTTTAGTTGAACAAAAGCGGTATCCATCTAATATTCAAGTTAAGATTTCAGGTTCTCAATTAGAAAGTACTTTTCAATGTTTTTCGATCATTTCCTATATTAAGGAGATAAAGGCAGTTACATTTAATCAATTGAATATTATGCAAATAAATGGACAATTTCAAACACGCATAGTATTTGATATATAAGAAAGCCATATTATAAAAACATGAATATCACAGACTTTCACCAGATTAGCGAATATGAGTGGGAGATTAAGCGGAATTTTCAGCCCGGTATGCGTGTGCCGGTTATTGTTTTTGCGGATGTGCAAATGCTTCATGAAAGCATGAAAGATACTTCTCTGCAGCAAGCGATAAATGCCGCGCACCTTCCAGGTGTAGTAAAAAATGTTTGTGTAATGCCGGATGTTCATCAAGGGTATGGATTCCCAATCGGTGGGGTTGCTGCAACTTCATTAAATAATGGTGTTATTTCACCGGGCGCGATTGGATATGATATTAATTGCGGGGTGCGCTTGATGGCGTCTCAAATTGAATACAAGGAAGCGAAGCCATTTATTGAAGAACTCATCTATAAAATTAATTCACTGTGCCCGAGTGGGGTGGGAAAAGGCGGCAAATTGAAGCTGACAAAAAATGAAATCGAAGAAGTATGTGCCAATGGTGTTCGTTGGGCTCTTAGGAATGGGTTTGCTACTAATGATGATGTTACGTTTATTGAAGATAGAGGCTGCATTGATGGTGCAAACCCATCGATGATAAGTTCAAGAGCGATCCAGCGCGGTATGCCTCAATTAGGTTCATTAGGATCTGGCAATCATTTTATTGAGATTGATATTGTGGATAAAATTGAAAATACAAAAGCGGCAGTAATACTTGGCTTGAAAAAAGGGTGCCTTGTACTACAAATCCACACTGGTTCGAGAGGATTAGGCCATCAGGTTTGCTCGGATTATGTAAAGGATTTTCAACGTGTGGCGAAGAAATTTCACTTTAATCTTCCAGACCGTGAACTTGTTTGCGCGCCGCTGGATTCGCGGGAGGGGAAGAATTATCTATCAGCCATGCGCTGCGCTGCGAACTTTGCGTTTGCTAACAGGCAGCTTCTGGCTTTTTATGCCAGAAGGGCATTCGAAGAAATCCTGTCAAAAATCCCTGGTAGTTTAAATTTATGTACTGTCTATGATCTCGCACACAATATTGGGAAAATAGAGAATCATAAAATCAATAGTAAAGAGCAAATGGTTTGTGTGCACAGAAAAGGCGCCACGAGGGCATATGGCCCAGGACACAATGATTTGCCGAGTAAATACAAGGAAATTGGGCAACCTGTTCTGATCCCGGGAAGCATGGGTACTCATTCATGGGTAATGCTTGGTACTAACCAGGCGGCACAAAAATCATTTAGCTCATGCAGTCATGGTGCTGGCAGAGTGATGAGTCGATCACAAGCTCGAAAACGTTTTCGTGGAGAAATGGTGCGTGAACGTTTACTTGAGAAAGGGATTTATATTAAGGCAGGATCAATGGCGGGCTTGTCAGAAGAAGCTCCGCAGGTTTATAAAGACGTGGATCGTGTCATCCGGTGTGTTGTGGGGGCAAATTTAGCCAGCAAAGTTGCTCGACTGAAACCGATCGCAGTGATCAAGGGATAACCAGTTCATTTGATGTAGATGGGGTTGCTGAATATCCAACCTCGTTTGCGTCCTAAAAACCATTTGTAACATTCAACGCGGTAAATTCCTGGTGAAGATACTTCGACTTCTATATTATTCTTTCCAAAAACACGATGGTATTGGCTCCCATTCTTGATAATAATGCAATCAGCAGAATGTGGAAGAATTACCTGCAATCGCAGGTTTTTTTCAAAACGATGAGATTCTCCCATTATGATTTTGGAATCTCTGTTGCACAAATAAAATCTAAATCCTTTGGAGGATTTGATCAGATCGTTTGCGATAAAGGAATTGCCTTTTCGAAGTGCATCGAGAATGGACTTGCTGTCTTTTTGGGCATCTCCGGTTAATTGCTCTTTTAGAAGTAAGTGGTTATTAATTGTTTTGAAATGGTATTTATATGGAAAAACTACTCGTTTCAATGGGCCTTTAGAGAAATGCATTGCATGTGCGTCAGAGCCACCAATGGCAACTATCTTCGATCCTTTTTTTAGCAGATTATCCCAGATTAATAATGTTCTCGCTGGAGGAGAGATTGGAAGAAATTCTGGAAAAAATGCATAAAAATATGCACTACTCTTTTTTTTCACACGAACTTTTAATTCACTAAACCCGTTCCATAATTCAATCCCTGTAAATCCATTAATTGACCAATCTTCCCATGAAATGTCTGTTTGATTGAAAACGGGTAAAGCTGGATCATATGGATGCGCAATGAAAGAAAGCCCACCCATTGAATGGATCTTATCTATTAAAGTTTGGCGATTATTTGCGAGTTTAGAAAGACTCTCTCCAACACCTAGAGCAAGGAGGTGGTTTTTTTGAGGAAAAGCATTTGTGTCATGAATTTCTTCGCTCATGACCATTAATACCCTGCCATCTGAGTTGGAAAAATATCCACCCATTTCCTCAACGTAAACATTATGGTCAGTGAAGAATAAAACATCAACTCCTGACCTGATTGCATCTTCAGCTATTTCAGTGTGAAGCTTGCTGCCATCAGAATAAGAAGTGTGTATATGAATATTTGCTATTATTTCATTCATGGTGTTGACTGATTTGGTATCTAAAAGGTATAATTCTCTCTGCTTATTATTGGAGGTACAAATTGGTTACATATTTTCAAATTGCATTGATTATAACGTCGTTGGCGTTGATCGTTAGTATCGTTTTGCAAAATAAGGGTGTTGGGCTGGGTGGTTTAACCGGGCAGAGCGCGGGAAGCGTTTTCAGCGCACGCCGTGGGATCGAAAAAACTTTATTTTGGATCACCGTAATTCTCGCGATCTTTTTTGTTGTTTTAGTGGTTGCAACTATTGCAGTAAGCAGATAGTTATTTTCAAAAAATACAAAAATGGGCTTCTTCCAATGATAGAAGTAAGCCCGTTTTTGTTGTAAAATCAATCCATATATGAAACAATTTCGTTGGCAGATCATAATTATTCTTTTAACTGGCTTGGTGGTTGGACTGCTATTGCTAAGCGAACAAACAGGGTTTCGTTTAGTTTCACCAGTGCCAACTCGAGGGGGATCATATACTGAGGCGTTAATTGGTAAACTACAGCGGCTAAACCCTGTACTTGATTATTGCAATTCTGCTGACCGTGATGTTGATCGTTTGATCTTCTCAAGCCTGGTTAAATTTGATACACGAGGATTGCCAGAGGGGGATCTAGCAGAATCTTGGGGTGTGTCTTACGATGGGCTTTCTTATAATTTTTCGATTCGAGAGAATGCCTATTGGCATGATGGGAATCCGGTTGTTTCTGATGATGTCGTATTTACGATTGAGTTGATGCGTGATCCAGATTCTGTCTTGCCTGAGGACATTAAAGAATTTTGGCGGACAGTGGAGGTAATCGCATTAGGTGACAAGCAACTTCAATTCCGACTGCAGGAACCTTTTGCCCCGTTTGTTGATTATTTAAATTTCGGGGTTTTACCTAAGCACATTTTATCGGGGATGACCTATTCTGAGATGATCAACTCGGAATTTAATCTAAAACCAGTTGGAAGCGGTCCCTATAAATTTAAAGGATTAAATAGTGAGGGTGGGATTATTAATAGTGTGGTCCTTTCTGTAAATAAAGATTATTATTTACCCCCTCCTTTTATAAATGAAATTGTTTTTCGTTATTATGAAACTTACGAAAAGGCGTTCACTGCTTATATTGAAGGTAATGTGCAGGGATTCAGTGAGGTTTCGGCTGATATTCTTGACCTAGCGTTAACAAATGTTGATTTATCCATTTATAGCGTGATCAAACCTGAAATTTCCATGATTATTTTTAATTTGAACAATAGTGATGTTAGATTTTTTCAAGAGAAAGAAGTACGAAGATCATTGTTAATGGGCCTTGACCGGAAAGGAATGATAGATCGGGTTCTCAATGGGCAGGGAGTGATCGCAGATGTACCGCTCTTGAAAAATTCCTGGGCGTATTACGACGGGAACCAGCGGGTAGACCAAAATGTCCAGGAAGCGATCAACTTATTAAGGCAATCTGGATATATTGTTGAGGGAGAATTTGGTTCGGTACGATCAAAAGACAGCATTTCATTGTCGTTTTCTCTTGTGCACCCGAATGATATCTACCACACTCAAATTGCTGAATCAATCCAGTCAGACTGGGAAAAGCTTGGCGTTAGTGTTGAATTGATTTCAGTACCTTACGATGTTTTGATCCTCGATCATTTGCAGCCATTAACATATGAGGCAGCATTGATCGATATTAATTATTTCCGTTCGCCTGATCCAGACCCATACCCATTTTGGGATCAAGCTCAGCAGATAGGCGGGCAAAATTATTCGCAATGGGAAAACAGGATTGTAAGCCAATACCTTGAGGAAGCACGCGTGTCACAGGATTTGGAAGAACGGGCAAAACTATATAGAAACTTCCAGGTTATCTTTTCGGATGAATTACCAGCACTACCCCTGTTTTATCCGATCTATACCTTTGCTGTAGACCAGAGCATTCAGGGTGTTAGAGTTGGATCTATGTATGACTCTAGTGATCATTTCTGGAATATCACTGATTGGTTTCTGATTGCTCAATCTGGAGCAGAGCCAAATGGATAAGGACGGTTTGGGGGATGTGTTTTTTTCGGGTAAAGGTGATTTTGGTGATACATACCTTTTTAACGGCAGAAAAATAACAAAAGATAATCCAATCTTGGAATTAATCGGAACTATTGATGAGGTTAACGCTTTTATAGGGTTAGCGATCAGCATAATTGAGGAACCTGAATTAAAAAAGGACCTTCGAATAATTCAAGTATCCCTATCAAAGGTAATGGGGATAATCGCAGGTGCATCTGAGTCAACTGCGGACGATCTTAATACAGGAAAATCCACAAAATGGCTGGAAGATAAAATAAATTACTACAGCAGAGAATTGGATAATCCAAAAGGTTTCACTTTTTCTGGAAAAACCAGGGCGGGTGCGGCTTTGGATATTTGCCGAACAATTACGCGGAAAATGGAAAGACGAGCAGTTGGAGCTTTTCGCGAGAATCCGAAATTTGAAAATAAAATCCTTGCGTATATGAATCGCTTGTCTTCTTTGTTTTACATCCTCCGTTTGTCAGCCGATAAGGATATAAATACCTCAAAATAGATGGGAAGATAAGATATAATAATGCAGTTCGGAGGGCGGACATAAATATTTGAATTTAAAGTGCCCTTACAATGAGTGAACAAGATCATATCATCGAGACATTTTCGGAAATGGCTTCGCGCTACGAGAATTTGATGAATAGCGAATTGAACCGTTTATGGGGGGTTAGTTATTTGGATTTTATTCAGGAGCTGGTCAACGAAATTGATTTTGTTGGTCATCAAAACATTCTAGATATAGCAACCGGTACGGCATTTATTCCGCAATATCTCACGGCACAGAAGATTCCTTATCATCATGTGGTTGGTTTAGATATCACTTTCGAAATGCTTTCTAATGCGAAAGAACAGATTAAAGAAAATGGCAACAATTCATCTATCCAACTGGTTTGTGCATCAGCGCATGCGATGCCGTTCCAAAAACATACATTCGATATTGTTACTTGCTGCCTGGCAACCCATCATATGAATGTTGATCTTCTGCTAAGGAATAGCTACTCATCGCTTAAGCCGAATGGCAAGTTCCATGCCGCGGATGTTGGGGGATCAAAACGGTGGAAGATTGGAATAATCCGAGCCTTGATAAAGGTAGTTGCTTTTATATATTTCATGTTTGCGGAAAATCTAACGCGCGCGAAAGCGGAATCAGAGGCAATTGCCAATATTTTAACTGTGAGTGAATGGCGAGAGGTTATTAAAGCGCAAGATTTTGTATCCATAAAAGCACGAGAATTAAAGTCAAAACGGTTCTGGGCTCCCAACCCGGTAATTATTGAAGCAAAAAAACCAATGGAGGTAAGAAGATGACATACACGTCTGAACTAATTAAGAAGGGTGAAAAAGAAAAAATTTGGGCAAAATTTTGTGGATACCTGGATCTTTCAATGGAAGAATATATGCAAATTCAGGAGCGACTGCTCATTGAACAATTTGCTACATTAAAGGATTGCAATCTGGGTAAACATTTTTTTGGGGGGCGCCCCCCAAAGACAGTTGAAGAATTCCGGGAGAAAGTACCACTAACTGCCTATGCAGATTATGTTGATTTTCTGGCGGATAAAAAAGAAGATGATCTACCGAAAACAAACTATCGGTGGGCGCGTACATCGGGGAAGTCCGGGGAATATAGCTGTAAGTGGGTCCCATTAACAGACGGTACGTATGAAAAAATCGGTGAAGCATTTTTAACGGGGATGATTCTTGCCTCTGCCTCAGAAAAAGGAGATGTTCAGGTTGAAACAGATGATTATTTTCTCCTCGCAATGGCACCTTTGCCATATATTTCTGCCTATATGTGTTTGGCCATTGAGGATTTAATTGACGTGAAGTTCATTCCATCACTTGCTGAAGGAGAAAAAATGGAATTCGGCGAACGGTTAGCAGCCGGGTTCAGCAAAGGCATGGAAACAGGAATTGATTATTTTACTGGTTTAGCAAGCATTCTGGTGAAAATGGGGGAGCTTATTGAAAGCGGAAAGAGTGGAGGTAAAATCTCCTTAAAAATGCTTAAGCCAAGTATCCTTGGCAGGTATATCAAGGCTTCCGTGAAAGCAAAATTGCAGAAGAGAAATGTTCTACCGAAGGATCTTTGGAATCTTAAGGGAATAGGGGCTGGCGGGATGGATACGGATATCTATAAAGATAAGGTCGAGTATTATTGGGGGAAAATGCCATTGGAAATTGTTGGAACCACAGAGGGGGGGCTCCTTTGTATGCAGGCATGGAATTACCAGGGGATGACTTTCCTGCCAGATATCAATTTCTATGAATTTATTCCTCTTGATGAACATCAAAAAGCAAAAGAGGATCCTTCCTATACGCCAAAAACTCTTTTGATGGATGAATTATCTCCTGGTGTGTATGAAATTGTGATGACAAATTTTCACGGAGGTGTGTTATTGCGCTATAGGATCGGTGATTTTTTTGAAGTGATCGCAACGGAAGATGCGGAAATTGGATGTAAACTGCCCCAATTTAGGTTCTTCTCCCGATGTGATGATTACCTGGATTTAAGGAATATGGTTAGGTTTACTGAAAAAACTGTCTGGCATGCTTTGGAGGGATCAGGCGTTCAATATGTGGATTGGGCCATCAGAAAGGAAGCTGTAGATGGAAAAACAATCCTTAACCTGTATCTTGAATTAGATGAAGCAGAAAAATCTTCTCTCATCACATTAAAGAAAAAGATCAGAAAAGCCCTGGCCAAAGTGAATCCAGAATTTGGGGATATAGAAAAGATAATGGGTGACGATTATTTGTCGATTACAAAGCTGCCTTCTAGCGCATTTAAAAATTATATTCAGAGCCAGCGGGATGCTGGCGCAGATATTGCACATATAAAACCACCGCATATGCAGCCTAAAGACCAGCAGTTGGAAAAATTAATGAAAATAGGATAAAAATTTCGGCTTATGACGTTTGACTTGAACACGATCATCCCTGGTATTGCAACAGTTTTATATATGTTGTTATCTGTATTGGTAGCTGTTAGCAAGCCACAAAATAATACAAAGCGCAGATTTCGATTTTATCTTCTTTCGATGTTTGTCTGGTCTATTAGCGCGTTCATAGTAATGGCTGGTTTTGGAAATACAACCTTTTGGTTTCGGCTGATGACTGCAGGCGGTGTCGCAGCGATGATCACCCTGTTCTATTTTACACAGGGGATGGTCCATAATCCAATAAAAGCATGGTCGCGCTTAATTTATATTTATGGATTTTTTGCTGCAGCAGTTAGTTTATTTACCGATCTGGTAGTACCAAGTGCTTCTATAATTAATGGGGAACTAAATTATGAATTGAGCTCCTTGATCGCATTAGTGGTAGGACCGGGATATTTATTAACTGTGTTCAGGTTATTTCAACTTTACCGCAATACACGAGAGTTACGCGATGAAACACATATCACCAGAAATATGCTTCTCGTTTTGGCGATTATCGTAATCCTTGTTGGTGGAGTATCCAATTTTGTGGGTCTGGGAAAGTATCCGGTAGATATTGCGGCAAACGTGGTGGCTGCCTTGATCATCACTTATTCCATTCTAAGGCACCAATTGCTGGATATTCAGGTGGTGATAAGAAAAAGTATTCTTTATACCATCCCGACTGTAATTGTCGGTGCGGCATATTTCCTTGTTCTTACTCTGGCTTCTCTGATTTTTGATGCTGATACTCAATCAGAACTATTTACAATTTCTCTGATCGTTTCCATTGTTGCGGCGATTATCATTCAACCTTTCCGGGATATACTGCAAAGCCGGATTGATCGTTTCTTCTTCAGGGAGAGATACAGTGAAGTGATGATGATTCAGCGCATCAGTCAAGCTGCTTCATCGGTTATTGATATTAATTTGCTTTCAGATATGATCCTGCGAGAAATCACTGATACGATGCATGTAACGAAGGCTGCGTTATTCTTACGCAATGAAAAACAAAAACACTTTTTTTTAAACACACAAATTGGAATAACACTTCCCCCACGCACAAAGATTGCTGCTGATCATCCTCTGATCGGACGGATAAATGCATACGAGCATGCTGTTGCCAAGCAGGAATTGGAAACCCATCCAATCTTCCGATCCATGTGGCGGGAAGAGAAAGAAATAATAGATAAACTGGAAGCGGAACTATTCATACCATTAAAAACGGCTGGTGAGTTATTGGGGATGATTATCCTGGGACCAAAACAATCTGAACAATCGTACTCTAATCAGGATAATCAAATATTATTAACCCTTTCACAACAAACAGCAGTGGCAGTAAATAATGCTCAGCTTTATTCAATGGCACAAAGGGAGCTTGTTCGAAGGCGCGAAACTGAAAAAAGGTTGCAGCTTCAACTCAAGAGATTATCTGCGCTGCAGAACATCAACATTGCCATTACAACGAATATTGACCTTCAAATCCCGTTATATCTGCTGTTGGAACAAGTTACCGAAGAATTGGAAGTTGATGCTGCGGATGTGCTCCTGCTGGATGAGGAAAGTCAACAATTGGTATTTGTTGCTGGCCAGGGATTTATAACGGATGCCTTGAGACATACAAAATTGGAAATGGGACAGGGACTGGCTGGAAGAGCTGCGGAATCTGGTGAAGTGATTCACATAAACAACCTGAAAGATGAATCGACTTCTCTGCATCAGGCCCCTTTAATTGAAGATGAAAAATTTGTTTCGTATTTTGGGGTACCATTAATAGCAAAAGGGGAGATAAAAGGCGTTCTGGAAATTTTTCACCGTACGGAACTTCATCCTAGCGAAGATTGGATGGATTTCTTAGATACACTCACTGCGGAAACAGCTATTGCGGTGGATAACGCACAGTTGTTCCAAGATTTGGAAAAATCAAATCTTGATTTGATTGCTGCATATGAAACCACACTAGAAGGATGGGCGCGTACACTTGAATTGAGAGACCGGGAAACGGAAGGTCACAGCCAGCGTGTGATGGACCTCACTCTGCGATTGAGTAGAAAGCTTGGCATCGCTGAAGATGAGATAAAACATATACGGCGAGGAGCGCTGCTGCATGACATCGGGAAAATGGGTATCCCAGATACTATATTATTTAAAGAAGGACCGCTTAATAAAGACGAATGGGTGGTAATGCGGAAGCACCCACAATTCGCGTATGATATGTTGTCAAAGATACCTTTTTTGGAAGAAGCGATGGATATTCCATACTGCCATCATGAGAAATGGGATGGCAGCGGTTATCCGCGCGGTTTACTTGGTGAAGAAATCCCTCTTTCTGCAAGGATCTTTGCAATTGTTGATGTCTGGGATGCATTGAGATCAGATAGGCCATATCGTAAAGCATGGTCGGACAAAGAAGCGTTGAAAGAGATCAAGCAGGGAAAAGGAACTCATTTTGACCCTGTTGTGCATGAAGCTTTTTTGAATATGATTAGCTTAGAACAACGCAATAAGCGAACAAAATAGGTTGATCTGAATCTTCTCTAATTTCTCACTTTTTCTTTATATGATCTTCATATATATGTCTTATATTTCCTGTTGATCAAGATTAATTGGAGAAATATAATGGAAGCAAAAAAAACTTCAGTTTCAACTGCGACTTTAAATCGATGGTGGCTTTTTGTACTACTCTCAGTAACTGGATTGGCCATCCTTTTTTCTAGCGTATATTTTCTGTATTTTCCGGTTGGATTCCAGGGCGGCCGTAATCCTGATTATGGAACTATTATTGTATTCGATCGGGAAATGTGGGATGCAATTCATTTATGGTCGGGCATTGGGATGATCATAGTTCTAATTGTCCATATTGTTGTGCATGATAAATGGATTCTTGTTATGTATAAACGGTTGTTTCGGGGTAAAACTGGTGGGATTAAAAGCTTGAATCAGTACGCTCGTTTCAATATCCTTATAGATGCAGTTGCCGCTGTGAGTTTTCTGGTGGTAGCAGTGTCAGGCGTTATTCTGATGTTTTATCCAAGCGGGAGAAATGTCCAACCAATTTATAACTTTATTTTCACAAAAGAAGCATGGGATGTCATTCACACATGGTCTGGGGTAGTGATGCTGATTTCTGCAATCTTGCATTTCTATATTCACTGGAAGTGGATCACTAAGGTTACCCGACGTGTAGTTGGAAAAAAGAAAATTGAAAAATTAGTTAAGATAATTGAGGAGTGCAAATGATTAAGAAAGTTGTTCTAGGAGTTGTTGTTTTAGGCATCAGCGCTGGTTTAATGTACGGAGGTGTTTATCGAACTATTGCACGGGCGGATACTGGGGTGCAAGCAAATCAGTCGGAAAAAAACTTATCAATTAACAAAGGAAACTCGGAGGAAAGAAACATATCGTCCATTCTGGAAAGCTCAGTGGAAAGAAGTTCTGGGCAGGGAAATGGTCGTGTAAATGATTCGAGTGAGCAGCAAGGGGAAGGAAATAGATTAGAGAGTACTCGTGTTTCTTCTAGTGAAGAATTAAAAGACATTGTTTCTTTTTCGGGAATTGTCACACAGGTAAATGAGGATCTATTGGAGATTCTTTGTGAGAATGATAATGAAATTGGTGTCGAGGGCAGAGCATTGCGGTTTGTAATGGACGCGGGTTTTTCTGCAGAAATTGGTGATTCAATTACCTTAGATGGTTTTTATGAAACCACTGATGAATTTGAAATTACGTACATAGAAAACTTAACGAAGAACGTTGAAGTACAGATTCGTGAAGGTGGCGGGCGTCCCTTATGGGCTGGTAATGGACGTGGTGCTTGAAAGTAACTGAATAAAAAGTTGTAAGAGCTGGTATGTATATTTACCAGCTCTTTTCTTAACTATAAATATAAACAGGAAAAGAGTCGCCTGTTTTTTTGAAATGTAGTTTATTATATAAACCAATCGAACTGTAATTATCCTGCTGTGTGTTCACGGATACATCATCTGTTCCGTGATCATCAAAATGCTTTAGCATATTCAGAACCATTCTTTCACCAATATGCTGCTTTTGAAAATCAGGCAGGACCGCAAGACGCGCTAAATGCGCTTTTCCCTTGTCGTAGGTGCTGATTTGAAATCCGCATATAGATTGATTATTTTCAAACACAGTAGAATAGTAAGATTGAGCATACGCGTGTTCTAAAGCTTCCTTTGATTGCTGCCATAAAGGACGGAAGCAGGTTTGGTCAATATAAGTAACTTCTTCTATGTCAGTGTACGTCATCTGACGGATAGGAGTGGAGTGGGCAATAGATTCAAATAACTTTGCTTTTTTTCTATTGTCCCATTTAAATTGGATGACTTGATGCTTTTCTACCCAGCCTTCTATCTCTAATAGATCTTTCATCCAGTTCTGATAAGCGAGAGAGGCAATTGTTGGATTATCGGATTGGTCTGTGATTATTTCTAATCCAACGTTATTAAAGAGTGCATTCCAATAGGAAGCCTTATAGAATGGATTTTTATAAGCAAAAAGGCGAATCCAGTATGTATCTTGCGGTTCTGGCACGCAATTCAGAATCGCTTCAATTAAATTATCAGATGAGAGGTAGAGAAGGAAAGGGGATCTACCGATCCGTTCCGTTGGTTTTCTCCAATCTAGATGGCGATGGATAGTGATCCGTTGTTGAAGGAACTTATCAATTGCGGGGATATCAGATTCAACAGCTGCACGAACAATCCCTTTTTTTCTCATGTACTTTATCAGTCAAATTTCTTCTTCGAGTCTTGGAATGTGCCGGTCAGTTCGGTTAATGAATCGGAAAGCTTATTAAATGTATCAATGCCAATATTCGATAAATTGTGAGCAACTTTTAAATATTGCAGATTGTTTGAATCTGCAATAAACTCTTTGATTTTCTCAGGAAGGTGCTCAAAGGCAATACTCTTTGTTTGGTTGTTCTGCCAATTCCCTAAAGGGCTTTCATGATCGAAAAAATCATCCAGATCAAGATTTAGTGCATTCACTATCTTCTGGAGATCATCTAAGGCAATCGGGGTGGTGCCTTCTTCATAACGTTTAATGCGGGAAGTAGGGATTGAAGCTGTTCTTGATAATTGCTTCATGGATATTTTCGATTTTTCTCTGGCGAGGTGGATTCGTGCACCTATAATTTGCTGGCGAATCTCAATTACTCTTTGAATTTGGGTGCTTTCAGGTGAAATGAGGTGATCTTTTACACCATCTTCTGTAAAGAACGCTATGATTGGGATTCTAAATAAGAAAGATAATGCTTCAATTTCTGGAAGCGAGGGAATAAATTTTCCTTTCTCGTAATTTTTCAAACGGCTGGCTGGGATATCAAGCAGTAAACCGCATTCTCTGACTGTCTTTCCGCATGCCTCACGAGCGATGCTCAGGTTCTTAGCGAGAAACTCGATT
This sequence comes from uncultured Pelolinea sp., assembly GCA_965195205.1. GTDB lineage: Bacteria > Chloroflexota > Anaerolineae > Anaerolineales > Anaerolineaceae > Pelolinea. The sequence goes on from CBDAFG010000092.1 coordinate 21,346, forward strand.
TTCAATGATTTTTCAGTATTATTTTTGTTTTCCATAATCAGTTACCTTTTCTAGTCAGCCTTTATTAAATGTCAATATTAATATTATCATTTTTATACACCCATTTTCCGCTTACCATTGTCGCTAAAGGGAGAACGAATTGGATGTTATCTGGTGCTAAATTAAAAAAGTTCTTTGGAAGAAGAATAAAATCAGCTGCATAACCCAATTTGATTTTTCCAATCATTTTTCCAAAGCCCCCAATGATCGGAGGGGTGGAGATATATGCCCTTAAAGCATCTTGCAATTTCACGCACTGTCCCGGGATCCAACTGGACTCTTCTTTAGAGGCATAACCAAGCTGCTTGCGGGAAACAGCGGCATGCAGACCATAAAATGGGTTAGGAGACTCAACAGGAGCATCAGAGCCAAATATCATTTGCGCGCTGTTTTGAAGGATTGAATTCCAGGCGTAGGAATGAACACACCGTTCACCCCAATATGCATCAGCTATTTTCTTGTCTGAAATGGCGTGAAGTGGTTGCATGCTTGCAGAAAACCCCAGCTCTGTGAACAACTTGATATCTTCTTTTTGGATGAGTTGTGCATGTTCAATTCTTGACTTGAGTGTCGACATCTTTAGCAGTCCTGCTTTCTTTAAATCTAACATTGCCAGCAGGGTTTCCTGGTTTGCCCGGTCTCCAATAGCATGAACAGCTAAACCTATTCCGTGAGGTAGCACTTTTTCCCCATATGCCGTAATTTCTTTACGTGACAAAAATAACATGCCTGATGATCGCGAGTTTTCGTAAGGAGCTAACATCGCGGCGGTTCGCGTGCCCAAAGCGCCATCTGAGAACAACTTAAGCCAGCCAATCTTTATCCAATCATTTCCGCTTCCGCTTTTAAGTTTCTTCCTGATGGCTTTGTCCAGAAAAGATTCGGGAATTCCCTTAGTGACCCGCAGGAAAAGCTCATTTTTTGCGCGAAGATTATTTACTGTCTCAAATACGGACCAAGGGTCAAAATCATGTACGGCAGTGATGCCGTATTTGTGCAGTTCGGTTTGAGCTTTTAGAATAGCTGTTTCCTGTTCGGAAATATTAGGTTCTGGAATAACAGATTCGACTATTCTCATCGCACTTTCGAGAAGAATGCCGGTTGGATCTCCTGATGTGTCGCGCTGGATTGTTCCTCCCTGCGGATTTGGTGTATGATGGTTAATCCCCGCTATTTTCAGCGCAGACGAATTTGCCCAGCCGCTGTGAAGGGATTTGTGAGTAAGATATATGGGATGTTGAGTTGATATCTTGTCCAAGTCTTTTTTAGAGCCATATCCATCTGCCCAGGTATTTTGATTCCATCCATGCCTGATAACCCATTTTCCCTGATCGGTATTCTTTACGTGATTTGCTATTTGATCCAGGCAGCTTTGCTTGGTTGGCATTTCCACATTGACGCGCTGTAAACTGAGCCCGTATGAAAGTAAATGAATGTGGGCATCTGTAAAAGAGGGCATCAGGATTGATTGTTGCAAATCTTCTATCTTTGCGCTGCCGCTGAATTGTGGGATGATCTCACTTGCTTTCCCGATGGCTGAGATATGTCCTTCCTCTATTACAACCGTATCGGTTGGTTGATCATCCAGAGAAAATGAATGTACCTGTGCATTGGTGAGAATGCGTTTTTGCATTAAAATTTCTTGAAACGGTCGATTAGCGTATTCAATTCTTCTTCAGAATAATAATGGATCACAATTGTTCCCCCTTTTTTACCATGAGTGAGGGTTACTTTTGTGCCTAATAATGTTCGTATCTGATCTTCAAGAGAATTTATTTCTGGAGATACTGTCTTCTTAGATTTCTTAATTTCCGGCTTTTGCCCGGAAAATTTGCGAACTAAAATCTCAGTTTGGCGTACATTTAACTGATTATTAAGAACTGTCTGTAAAACAGCAATTTGTGATTTCTTAGAGGGAAGCCCCAGAAGCGCACGCGCGTGACCTTCGCTGATCTTCCTCGAATTCAGAGCGACCTGGACAGCATCTGGAAGTTTTAATAAGCGGAGTGTATTTGTAATAGACGCCCTGCTTTTACCCACCCTGGCAGAAATATCTTCGTGAGAAAGGTTGAATTCATCATTTAATTGCTGGTATGAAAGAGCAGCTTCCAGTGGGCTAAGATCCTCGCGTTGAATGTTTTCGATAAGGGCAATTTCAAGCCGTTCCTGTTCAGTGACCTCGCGAATGATGGCTGGTACAGACTTAAGTCCAGCTATTTCTGCTGCACGCAGCCGCCGTTCACCAGCAATTAGTGTATATTGGTTATCAGTCGGGCTTTTGGAAAGGATCAGGGGTTGTAAGATGCCGTGTTCAAGAATGGATTGTGCAAGTTCCTGTAACCCCTCGATATTTATCTCACCGCGCGGCTGGGAGGGGTTGGGCAAAATTGCTGTGATTGGTACTTGCTGTGAACCTCCCGATGATTCCGGTTGAAAATCTCCGGGGATGAGCGCATCTAAACCTTTACCTAATCCTCTGCGTGCCATATTATTTCACCTTGATATCTATTTCTGGTATGTGCACCCCATCCTGGGCTAAAATCTCATGCGATAGGTTCATGTAAGCCTTTGCGGCGGATGAGCTAGGCGCATAGATTGCGATTGGAAGCCCATAAGATGGTGCTTCAGCTAACCGGATGCTGCGCGGTATTATCGTTTGGAAGACTTGTGATGGAAAAAACTTTTTGATCTCACTGACGACGTCCGCAGCCAATCTGGTGCGGCCATCATACATGGTCATAATAACTCCTCTCACACTTAATTCCGGGAAAAGAGATTTTTGAATTCGCTGGAGTGTTTGCGTGAGCTGCCCGACACCCTCTAAAGCCAGGTATTCACATTGGACTGGGATCAGCACGCCATCAAGGGCGGCGATAAGGCCGTTGACTGTGATGATGCTCAATGAGGGAGGGCAGTCAATAAGAATATAATCGTACCGGTCAAGAATTGAAGATAGCGATTCTTTCAATCGAAATTCACGATTTGTCAGTTCCAGCAATTCAACCTCTGCACCAGCCAGGGAGGGAGATGATGGTAAAATCGAAAGTTTTAAACGAGGGTTATGCAGAATAGCGGGTGAGATTGGTGATGACCCGATAATGACTTCGTAAGTTCCGTTTTTAACCGTCATTTTATCGATTCCCAGACTGGAAGTGGCGTTTGCCTGTGGATCAAGATCGACGATGAGGACTTTTTGGCCGAAATATCCCAGATAGGCGCCAATATTTATGGCGGAAGTAGTTTTTCCGACTCCGCCTTTTTGGTTCACTAATGTATAGACTTTTGCCATATAGTTATTTTCCTTCAATTATTTCAATTTGAAAAGAACGAATTTCCTGAGTTGTTGGCACACCTGCTAACCCCACTCGCGTAATAGAGCGAGAGGCGATTTGAATGGCTCTCCTTGTTGATTCCCATGGGCTGTGGGTTGTTTCAAGACGATCAAAAAATGCTGTCGCGAAAATATCTCCTGCGCCTGTTGGGTCAACAACAGGTACATTTGGAGCGGAAAAATGGCGGACATCACCTTTCCAGTAGACTCTGGCTCCGTTATGCCCTTCTGTAATAACCAGGATATTTGTCTTGTCAACGTATGACTGGATCAAATCCTCATTACCCATGACGTCTTCAATACTTAATACCACCGCATCCGCGCGTTGGAGTAACCTGTCTGATTGGGTCCATGGTTGGAAATGCACGACATTATTCTCGTCTCTGGTGCGCATCCATCCCTGTGGCGTTAAGCCAATGAAAGAATCAGGAAATATGTCAATGATTTCCGGGTTAACTTCATCTGCGACAGGACCTAAATGGACGATTGGGGAATTTCTCCAGTCTGACGGAACATCCTCAGGTAACAACTGCTCTGCAATCGCATGCAGGATTTGTTTGCGTCCGTGATTTGTTTCTTTATTTTCAAATGTGGTGGAATGCGGTGAGTCTTTCCATTTTATAAGAAAGCCATCTAATTCCTGCAGTGAATGACCTTTTTCTCCAGCTGTTAGGATTGCGGGAGTTCTTCCAAGTGCGCGTGCACAAACAGCGGAGTACGCAGCCGTACCACCGAGTGTATTTCCACTTTCATGGATGTCGCAGGTGATATGACCAATGACGAGATAGTTTAGATGAGCAACCGTGTTTTTATTCATTCTGCGTGGAAATTTTCTATATAAAAGACAACTGAAAAATTATAGCATTAAGTCAATTGGTGCTTTATTGTTCATTTGTTTTAACAACCCTGAAAACAACAAACAAACAGAGAGAGAATCTGGAATGTACTGAAAATAACTGCAGCTTCTAAAAAAAATACACATAATTATCTTCAGTGTGAAGGTTGACGTTTATTCTGAGAATGTTTAATTAAACGATTTTCAGCAATTTATCTTTCATGAAAAAACGAATTGCTGGAATCGCGATGGCGCCTGCTCCGAGAAAAAAGTAACTTGCTAATTGAAAATTTAAAATGATGTCTGGCTCATTGGAAAAAAGACTGGGCACAATGGCATAGAAAAATGGGGACATGAACATTCCAACTGAGAAAGCACTGTTGATCACAGCCAGAGCAGCAGTGCTGTCATTTGATCCAACAGCATCGGTGGTCAAAAGTAAAATCAGGGAGAATAACAAACCCACACCCAGACCGGTGCATAACAAACCGAGCATTACCAAAACACTGCTCTGGGTGAATGTGATGAGTAGAAATCCTGCTGCGGTGACCAGCAAACCGGTGGGGATGGTCCATTTTTTCAATTTCATATACACCCGTGAAAAAGCTAATCCAGTGATGGAGGATCCAAATGTGGAAACAGATAAACCAAAAGTTATGACATAGGGAGCAATATTTTGCTTGGCTTGAATTAGAAATGGGATATCTGTGATGATAATAAAGAAAAAGACCACTAAAATGAACGACATGATGGATAACCAGATAACGAGAGGAGGGACAGGTTCTTTTCTTTTACCGTGTGCTTCTGGTTTTTTATTTCGAGGTAGTTTGGGTATGAAAAGCATTGAAAACAGGAAAATAAATGGAGCAATAGCGTAAAGCAGGAAAGCGGTGCGCCAATCATACGTTCCAATCCAGGCAGCTAACGGAGGCATGATCACACCTCCGATGTGTGATACGGAAAAGGAGTAACCAATCATGTCAGCACGCTCTTTACCCTCGTAGAAATCTGCGATTAGAGAGGTAACCACGGGCGTGATTAATCCGGTGCCTGCACCGAGGAGAGACCTCATGACGAGATGCCCTGTAAACGTATGTGACCAACCACCCGCGATGCCGCCAATAGTGTATAAACTTATCCCTATAGCAAGGATCACTTTTTTAGACATCACTTTTACTAACTGACCTGCGATGAGCCCGAAAAAGATCATCATAAGTGATGGGAGTGTGATCGTTTGCTTGATCAGGGTGGGGTTTACCTCTGGAAAGGAAGCGCTGATCTGTCCTACCAGCGGCGCGGCTATGTCGGTAGACATTATGGCAAGAAAGGATAAAGATAAAATAGCGGCACGCTTAAGTTTCATGTATCAATCTTCTCCTCGGAAAATATAAGGTAAAAGTATAGCATGGAAGGTTAGCTCCAGTTAAACATTGATGGGTTGGTTTTGTTGTATAGTTATTAAAAAACTGAGGAACTAGCATGAAGCAATCACAACGACGAAAAGGGATTAGAGATCTGCCAGAAAACGAGCGCCCTCGCGAACGATTGGCGCAGCGGGGAGAGAGTGCATTGAATAGCTCTGAATTGTTGGCAATTCTCCTCAGAGTAGGTGTGACGGGAATGAGCGCGGTTGAATTGGGTGGAGAACTATTGAATCAATTTGAAGGGCTGCGCGGACTGCATGCGGCCAGTTTTGATGAGTTGTGCGAGGTGAACGGGGTGGGACTTGCCAAGGCGGCGCAGATCAAAGCAGCCATTGAACTGGGATATCGAATGCAGCAGGAATCGGAAGTATCTAAGCCGCGATTTACTGAGCCAGGCCATGTAAATGAGTATATGTCTCATCTGCTGGCAGGAAAAACACAGGAGGAATTATGGGTGTTGGCGCTGACAACACGAAACAAACTTATTCGCAAACAGCAATTGTATAAAGGCACCATCAATCATTCCTCTGCTCGCATGGCGGAGATTATGGAGATTCCCATTCGCGCGCGGGCCGCGGCCATTATCCTGGTGCATAACCACCCCTCGGGCGACTCTAAACCGAGCGCAGATGATCTGCGTTTTACGGAAGAACTGGTACGCGCAGGGCAGTTGATGGATATCGGCGTTCTGGATCACATTATCATTGGGAGGGAAGGTTTCAGTTCTATTCGCAAGCTGGGGCAGGTATCGTTTAAGTCCTCGCCCGGGAAGCATTGGAATTAATAGTTTTTAGTGAATTGCTTGAATGAGATCGTACAATTAGTTATAAGTGAAGGGGTTTTAAGGAGCGTGAAGAATGGAAGATTGGAAAAACGAACTTGATACTTATTTCAGGGAGCAAAAAGTAACTAAGAAAGAAATCAAGATCAGAAAAGAGAGAATGAAGAAAGCGATAAAACATTTTATGCAGGGCGAGGTGATCCCAGCGTTTGACGCGCTTAAAAGAGAGTTCAAAAAGCATAAACGTGAAATTGAAGTGGATTCCAAAAAAGATTGGGCGGCGGTTTTGGTCAAGAAGAACAAACACAAAGAGTTTGTGTATGAGGTCAACATCAGCATAGATGGCGGCAAATTGACAGTTAGTAAGAGTATTTACACTATTAATAAGAAGGGCAAACTTAAGCTGCGCGTGGAAGGCAAGATCCACAACCCGAAAAACTCGCCCCTGCTGAACTCTGTTAAGAAAGAGCATATCATTAAAGATTTTCTTGAAAATTACAAAGATTCTACGCGGGTGAAATAACCCTGTTTTGTGGCCTCAGCGCTGCTTATATTGACAGATGTTTCTCGCTGGTATAAAATAGACTCGCTGTCATGGCGAGGTAGCTCAGTGGTAGAGCAGGGGACTCATAAGCCCTTGGTCGTGGGTTCAAATCCCTCCCTCGCCATTCTCCATTTAAGTTGAAATAAGGAGAATGGCCCTTATCACTCTCCACAGGATAGTGATAAGCCCTCGCCACTTGTTTTGAACGGTAACGCCAAAAGGAGTTGCCGATGAGTGTTAAACAGCAAGAAACCCCCACAATTGTTTCCGTTTTCAGTTTATTGGATTGGGTCGAAGCGTTTATGCTTGACCGAAAAAGCAGGGGACTATCACAAGGAACAATCGATTTTTATCAGAAGAAATTGAAGCATTTTGTTGATTTTTGCAGCCAAAGACAGATCCGATCTGTAATGGATTTAAGTGCTTCTGAAATCAGAACCTTCTTCATATTTCTGAAAGATAAAGACCACAATCAGGGTGGAATCTATGCCCATTTCAAAGTATTACGGTCCTTTCTTTATTGGTATGAAGAAGAAAATGAATTAGATGAATGGTCTAATCCTATTAGGAAGGTTAAAGTTAAATCCCCGAACGAACAACCCTTGGAACCTGCGGACATTGATGCAATAAAAGCGATATTAAAGACTTGTGAAAATAATTACACAGGAAAAAGGGATAAGGCAATTATTCTGATGCTGTTAGATACTGGAATGCGTGCTTCAGAATTAATTTCCATTGATCACGAGAATATAAATCCGATTACTGGTGTTATTCAAATAATAAATGGTAAAGGGGGAAAATTCAGAATTGCATATCTATCAAAAAAAGCCAGACTTGCTTTGAGAAAGTATATTGAAATTAAAAGTGTCAATCAAGGGGCGTTATTTACAAGTAGTGAAGATATCCGACTGACATATTCAGGATTAAGAATGCTTCTACGAAGAAGAAGCAATAAAGCGGGTGTAGTCTATCAATCACCGCATAGTTTTCGAAGATTGTTTGCGCTGACTATGCTTCGCAATGGAACGGATTTATTCTCATTGCAATTGCTCATGGGACATGCAGATTTGCAGATACTTCGGAGATATCTTAAACAGGTGAGTACGGATTTACAGGAAGCACATTTGAAAGCAAGTCCTGTTAGCAATCTTGGTTTGTAACATTGTATGAAATACGAATACAATCTAAACATATAAACTGTGGATATTGGTTCGAGTTGAATAGTCTAGAAAAGCAAAACAGAATTTGAAAAGATCAGATCCACCCCGGAACTTGAAAAGGCTTTTGAAGAAGAAGAAAATGCCTGGAGTGAATACAGAACAGTCAGGTAGGAAGTGATCAAGACTTCAAATGATATTGGCGAAGGTGATCCGTTGCATCCATTAGCTACGAATGTATTTTCAAAAGAGATAGAACGGGTTCAGGTGATTGACAATGAAATAAAGATATTTGAATTGGATGGTGCGAAAGTAATTTGAGCATATAAGAAACATGGTTTAATGAAATTAAAAAACCGCCTAATCGTTTATGTTACTAGATGTTATATTTAAAAATTACCGGATTAATGGAAAGCAATTTTGGATGGTAGCAAAAAGGCGTAAAATTCAAATCAATATAAAAGAGTAGTATATAATAAGCTAACCGTATTTAGAGGAAAAAAATGGGAGATAGTAAAAATGGCTTTCAAGTTTCCGAGATAATAAAAAATGCAACGCGAGAAGTAGAAGCGAAATGCTATGCAAATTATGCCCAATTTGTTGTTATTAATAATGAAATATTTTTAGACTTCTATTTTATTGAACCAAATGAAAAGGACTTGTCTGAAATACCTAGCGCAAAATTAGTCCAACGTATGGTTATGCCATCCTCTATTGCAAAAGGTCTGGCGTCTGGAATAGCAAATACAGTATTACAATATGAAAAAATTTCCAATACTATTATTCCAGATCAGCGCGGAAAGCACGAAGATGATTTAATAGATTTCTGGGCGAAATAATATGGTTATGAGATATATTACAAATATGAGTGCTAATATCGTTAGCGAAAGAAAAACTTTTGGTCCTTTAACTAATACGTGTAGCCAAAAAGTTTGGAGAAGCGAAGTATTATCGCCTACTACAACAATGTCAATACATCAGATAATTGAAGACAAAGTTATTCGATTATATGAAGCTCAAGAAGATGTGAAAAATGTATCCGGATCCCATAAAGATGATTTTCATGAGTTTTATATTTTCTATAACAAGAGTAAAAATCAATATGATCAACTTGAAAATTTTTTCCATTTAGAAATTGAAATAATGGATTCTTTTGAATCTCATTTGTTTGATTTTCATTATTTACCCTTTAAAGAAGGGGTTTCAGATTATATTAATTACCCTTTCCAGAAAAAAATGATTTATTCAGGGGCATAGATGGCTGATTTAGTCTGTCATTTGAAACAATCGAAACATAACCTTTCTTGTGCAAAAACCCTCTTAAATGTTGCGAACTCACGAGATTGGGCAATTACAGCATGTTTTTATGCAGCTATACATTTTGTGGAAGCTGGACTAATTGCTGTAAGGGGAGGTACAAGTAGACAATTATCTCCTGGTCGTGGAACTAATGCACACTCAATACGGCAAAACCTTGTAAAGTCTGTATTTAATGATGATTGTTATTTGAAGTACCGCCATTTACGAGAAGCAAGTATGGAAGTCCGCTATTTGGATGGTACAAATTGCTTTATTACAGACCACCCTGCCGAAGAAATCTATTCACAGACTCAAGCGAAAGACTTTATCGAAAAAGATTTTGAATACCTCTACAAAAAAATTAAAACCATTGCTAAGACAACAAATAATTTAGATCTAGATTTTTAAAATCAACCTCCCATCTGAACAAAAATAATTGAAAGTTCACAAAAACTCTATATAACGTAATTATAGAAAACGGTCCCAAGCGGCTATCACGAATCACTAGTGACCTTACTCAAACCATCGAGGGAATGCCATAGGATGGCAAGGCTAATGTAATTATAGCTAAAATCCCGGTGGATCATAACGGGGTTTTAATGTTTGAAAGGAGGTCAACCGAAGTTTAGAGGACTATACTCAAAACATAAGAGAGAGATAGGAATTTCACACTCAAAACCTCGGTGGCGGAATTTGGTAGACGCAGAGGACTTAAAATCCTCTGATAGGAATATTTTTATAGGGTAATTCTCTCCTTCAATACTGAGTAGTTTAATTTATTCGGGCTTAAGAATGATGCTTCGACGAAGGTGTACATATACGAAAGAATCAAATCAATCACCACATAGTTTTCGAAGATTATTTGCGCTTACTATACTTAGTAATGGGACGGATTTATTCTCTTTACAATTACTCATGGGACATGCAGATTTACAGGCACTCTGTAGATATCTTAAACAAGTCAGTACAGATTTGCAGGAAGTCTATATGAAAGGAAACCCAGTGAGCAACATTAATTTTTAGATTTATTGAAAATTATGTTAGACAAGAAAAATCTAATCACCTTTATCAAACCTCATGGATATGGAGAACCACTAACCATATGGTTCTGTAGAATTCGGTTTTTATTTTCCATAGAAAAAAGGTGTGAAAAGTATATACTTAACGTAAAACAATCATAGATAACAGTTTTAGTGAGGGAGAAATATGAATTGGATTAATATATCATCAGAGTATAAAGATTTGCCCGTTGTAAGGGCTGCAGTAAACGCCCTTCCCCACATCGGGGGATCATTAGATATATTGTTGGCGGCAAAAGGAGAAGAACTTGCGAACCAACGAATTAGTGAATTCATAAAAATGACTGGTGAAAGTTTAGCGAATATTGATAAATCTCTTTTCGATTTAGATTTTGTAATTTCGCCGAAATTCTTTGAAATCTTTCGGGAAATTATTGACAAAGTCAAACGTACTTATGAAAGTGAAAAAATCGAATTACTAAGAAATGCATTCTTGAATTCATTACACAAAAATCAAACCCAAAATCCTTTGATATTTTCTTTCCTAAACATTGTTGAAGTAATTAGCATCAAACATATTCAAATATTGAAACTATTTTTTCAGGATCGAGGTGATATCCCATCTGAATTAGATAATAAAATGAATAGGTATCCTCGATATGCTGGAATTATTAATTTTCCAAAAGAAGAATACAATCTGATAATCGAAGATTTACTTCGATTAAGTCTTCTTGGAAAGCAAGGAATAGGAACTCTTGGTGTTGGTGGGGGTTGGGATGAAATATCTGATCTAGGTAAGGCATTTGTGGAATTTATATTGGAACAATAATTTATTTCTAATTGAAAAACGGGAAACCGTTATGCTTTTTGGGTTTTATTTTTGAGGTTTAAATATTAGTATTATTGCTCTTAACTGTTTGTTCAATATGACACAAAAAAACATAATGAGAAAAGGAGGGAACAATGGAATTCTGGTGGGTCAATCATACACAAACTTACAAACAAGAATTGGAAGGCGGATACCTTTGGTCGCCAAAAGTAAAGAGAGATGGTTCAAGAAATCAGTTTTATGATAATTTGACAATAATACTTAATAGTAATCTTGTTTTTCTTCCGAAAATTTATTTAAGTACGGAAAATGCAAAAAAGAATTTCTCTTTCATTCTCATAAATGATATTTTTCTTTTTTTTATAAGCTGGATTCAAGTCTCAAGTGCAACCGTGATTTTTTAAGAATACCACAGGTGTTGTGAAAGACAGACACTTCCTGGGTCTTGTATTCAATCGATTTTCGGCAAATAAAATGTCTGCTTTTCCTAATGTAGAAAAATCGGTGCTTTTAGGAATGTACTGCCGAATGATTCCACTTGTATTTTTGTTGCTCCCTCTCTCCCATGAAGAATATGGGTGGGCAAAGTAAATCCTGCCTCCCAAAGCATTAGCAATGTCTTCATGGCCAGCAAATTCCTTGCCATTATCACAGGTAATAGTATGAACCGGGAAACCAGACGATAAAAAGATTCCCATATTTTTAACTTTCCCAACTGGATGGCGATATAAAAAACAATATAGGCAATTTCGTAAAGCCAGCCTTGATGAAATAAGGAATGCGATTGGTAGTGGGTTGCACTGACCAGAAGGTATGGGATGATTTATTCAATCATTATTATTCTTTGTTAAGGTAGAGTCCCAGTTAGAAGACGATATTCATACGTATTTTCTTTTTGGCATCTGTTGATAATTATTGTTTCATTAATTGAACTCCCCATTGACCAATAAACCAGCCCGTCGTCATCAAAATATATTATGTCTTTCTTGTAGAATTTCCCCGTGTAACCATTAGCGCGTATAAAGAGAACTAACTGCACAAAGGAATTATCGTCGACATTCTCTCGAACGATATACTCATGCGGCCATTCAGGCATCGTCTTGGCAAAGGTCCACTTTAGGGAGTCAATGAATTTGCGCAAAGAATCGGGGAACTCTTTTATATGATTAGTCATGAGATATTAGTTAGTTTTAGGTTCCAATGAATTTAAAACCACAGAAATATTTTCAAAAAACTCCACAACACTCCTGACCACTTGGTCTTTTTCCTCACCAGTTTCTATATCAACGGCGACCGCAAACTCACCATTTTGAAAGGAGGTAAGGATACCTTCCCTGGTAGCCCATGATTCGAGAAGTGGTCTCACCTCAAGAGAACGGCCCCAACTACCTGGTGAAAAGAGAAGCCATAACGGAGTTTCGCCATACTGTTTCCATAGACCAAAATGAATTCCTATAAATACCCCAACTATGTTCTCGTTTGAAAAAGTGGCGTAACGTCCAATTCGTTCCCAGGTTACTGAAGACATTAGTTTGCTGATACTCAAGAACCCTTTGGTAACCGCCAAGTCAACAGAAGTCTGCACAATTGATCCCAATTGAAGAACAAATGCAGGAGTACGCTGGTCAGTTAGTTCAAATGAAGATATTGGTAAAAATGCATCACTATCAGCCGATTCGCACAGAGCTCGCAATTGGAGAAGATCGCTTCTTGCAGACGGATTATCAGCAACCTCAAGCTCCAAAATCGAGAGCATCCTCTTCCAAGAGGTCAGCGCGAGTATCGGACCAATTTCCGTTGTCGCAGAATAAACGATGCCACTCGAGGTAATGTCCTGATCTGTTATAGAAATACCTTCATCTCGAAGTCTGTGTTTTAGTTCACGCCACATCGTCTGTTCACGGATATCTGGCACAACTACTAAAAGGAGCGTTGGCTGAGAATATTCTGCAAGTTGTCTCAGGTATGAGATGGGTTGATTGTCTGTCAGACCAGCCCAAAACTTGTTTTCGATATAGACATGCGGCTCGGTTTCATCAAAGCCCCATAGATCAGGACGAATGCTTCCTTCAGTCTGCTGAGTCTGGAACTGAAGCGCAGGCATGTTTGGGGCAATACCACGAAGAAGTTTCATCATGCCGTTTCGAGCAGGCTCGCTGGAATTGAGTATGAACGAAATTGCATCAGTAGCTACGTCTTCGTTTACTTGTGAGAAATGCTTCTGAACAATATGACTAAATACAGTTTGCATTTACTTTTCCCTTCCCTAACATAATTATTTGATACCCTGACAATATTATATGATGTCCCATCTTGAATAAAGGCACCATAACTAATACGGTTTGGGCGTACGCCGAGTTGGGCAATTTACTACCTCTTCAGCATTAGGTGTTGTATAGGTTACCTCAATGCCGATTACACCTGCACGCGCAGTAATTACTGCGCATAGACATAATATTCACACACGATTAGATTTTTTTGCTCGATTGTTATATAATCATAGTATCGTATCCATAAATTTCGATTCCGAAGCACATTTTCCGAGAATTCTGGGCTGAAAAGAACAAGCGGGGGAACCTGGATAGCAGTGGTTTTCAAAATTGACTGGACAAAGAATAATTAATGCTCTTTTTGAAAAAGATGCACGAATAGATTAGCATAGTGAAGGCGGCTTATGAAGAAGGTAGTACTTGAACTTAAAGAAGGGGATTTTATTGTGCACGCAAACCATGGTGTCGGGAAAATACAGGGTATTATCCGCAAGAAACTGGCCGGTGAAAAGCATGTGTTTTATAAGGTTAAAACGGAAAAATTGGAGTACTGGCTGCCGATGATAGATTCTAAATCAAAACGCATTCGTTCTGTGAGCGCGCCGGCAACCTTTACTAAAGCTCTGAGTGTGATCCGCCAAAAACCCGTGCTGTTAAGTAACAATTTTCGTACTCGCATTAAGTACATAAAGGATGAGATGGCAAAGTGCTCGGTGCTGGCAAATGCACGCTTGATTCGGGACATGCACGCCCGCAACGCTGAGAAAAACCTGCATGTTAATGAACACCGGACCTTGGAAAAGCTTAAAAATCAATTTACTAATGAATGGGGAATCGCTTCTGGAAACGATAGGAAAACCGCCATTACAAATCTTGAGAAAGCACTCAGTATTAGTGTTTCAAAGATGATTGCTGAAGAAACAGATTAATTATTAATAACGAAAAAGCGCCCGTAAGGGCGCTTTATGTTTTAATTGAGTAGTTGGGTTAGGCCTACTGCACTTTGTAGTTGAAATAAACTTCTTCCATATAGTCGCCATTACCATTCTTAAAATGCCAGCGGGTGGTGTATGGGTCAGGATCAACCGGAGCAATCGCCGGGGTGACAAAGCACCATTTGCCGCCCGGTTCGATGGGGTCTTCGACATAGAAATATTTAGTGTCATTCCATAAGCGGTAACCGTTCATCCACTCCAAATAGTAGGTGTTATCCCATTCCGTGCTGCCATCGTTTCCGAAGCAGACAGTGAATTGGAAAGATTCTCCGGGTGTAAAAACCTTACCATCAAGAGGTGTCTGGGTGTTGTATTTGGCGTGGTCGCCAAAGCGCTGGATGGTTGCGGTTGGTCCGATTGGCAAAGTAGGTGCCGGCGGGAGTGTGGCAATGGCTTCGGTAGGTACTGCATCCAAGGTGGGTGCTGTAGTTGCTGTGGGTTCCGGCATGGGGGTGGGCGGCATGGCTTCAGTAGTCTGGGTCATGCTGACCATAACTGTTTCAGCGACCTGAGTGAAGATCGCGTTGGGATCTTGGGTGGGTTCCGCGGGAGCGGCAGCGCCGCAGGCGGAAAAAATTACACCAGCCAGCACAATCATGGTTGCTATTTTCAAAAATTTTGTCAGTTTCATCATTATTATTCTCCATTCAAAAATCATGCAGATATTATAACTGAACTTGAATATGAAAAGGGGATATTTTACCAGGAAGAAGGTTTAGGCAGTGATGTCAAAATCTGCGATTATTTCATTGGCAAAGTGGGATCGCTGTGTGTAAGGACTGGATATACAGAAAAAATTTGGAATGGAAAAAATGTCACACTCACGAAATCGGTTAAAAGAGAACCAACTAAACTTTTGAATTGCTGTACTCAGCGGGTGTTTTTTATAAATAATTATCAGTTTAGCCTACCATTTTCAGTTTTCGATTGGCTGGTTTGAAAGACATCATAAATGGTTTCACGCTCCGTGCGGAATTGTTTAGTATAGAGGTTGAAATACTTTCCCTTTAGGAGTAATAGTTCTTTGTGGGATCCGATTTCAGCGATGTGGCCATCTTCAATGACAAGGATACGATCTGCACGTTTAATTGTTGATAGTCGGTGCGCAATGATGAAGCTGGTTCGGTCTTTCATGATGGCTTCCATGCCATCCTGGATCAGGGCTTCGGTTAGTGTGTCTACTGAGCTGGTGGCTTCATCCATGATAAAAATTTCTGGATCGGAAAGAACGGCCCGTGTCAAGCTGATGAGCTGCTTCTGCCCGACTGAAAGCAGCACGCCACCTTCTCCAACTTGTTCTTCATATCCCTTGTCGAAGCGCTGGATGAATTGGTGTGCGCTGGTTAATTTGGCTGCTTTCTCAATTTCCGCTTGGCTGGCTGTCAATCGTCCATAGGCAATATTCTCTTTGATCGTGCCGGAGAAAAGATGTGGGGTTTGCAGAACAATGCCAATACGGGATTGGATGGATTCTAAAGACAGGTCGGTGTAATCGTGGTTTCCGATTAATATGCGGCCTCGCTTTGGTTCGTAAAAACGGCACAATAAATTAACAATGGTAGTCTTACCACCGCCGGTTGAACCAACAAGGGCAATCGTTTCGCCGCGATTGATCTTTAGATTTAGGTCTTTGATAACCGGAAGTTCATCTTCATACCAGAAGTAAACATGTTCGAAAAAGATGTTGCCCCGCACTGTGCCAGGGTCAATGGCTGTAGGTTTATCCTTGATATCAGGTGTGGTATCAATGAGTGCGAAGATACGCTCTGCTGAAGCGACTGCTCTCTGGAGTTCTGCGAATACACGCGCAAGATCTTGGATTGGCCACATCATAAAGGTCATATAGGAAATGAATGCCTGGATACCACCAATGGTGATACCCTGGAAGTTAATTTTTACACCGCTATACCAGATGATGCCGCCAATTGCAAAAGCGGAGATAATTTGCACGCTGGGAAGGAAGAGAGCGCTCAGCCAAGCGGCGCGGAACCCGGAGCGGTACATGCCGTCGGTTAGTTCACCAAATTCGTCTAGGTTTTTATTCTCACGGCCAAGTGCTTTTACAACACGCACACCGCTGATATTTTCGTTGTAAGACGCGGTGATCTTTGAGTTGAATTTGCGAACTTCTCGAAACTGCGCAAGAATGCGTTTACGGAACAGTACTGCCGTGTAGAGCAGGATCGGGAGGATAGCGGACACGATCAGTGCAAGCTGCCAATTGATCGAGAACATGAATGCGAGAGCAGTGATAATGTTTACTGCACCCCAGGTGGAATCCAGCAATCCCCATGTCATCAACTCAGCTACTCGTTCAGTGTCATTTGTTACGCGGGAAATGATCCAGCCGACTGGTGTTTGGCTGTAATAAGAAAGGGATAATTTTTGGAGGTGGTTGAACAATTTCTGCCTCAGGTCATAGCGTATGCGTTCACCAAGCACTCCTACTAAATAAACAAAACCAAATGTCGCGGCTGCCTGGATCAGAATGAGGGAGCCGTATCGGATGAGCACGCGATAGAGTGTGCCTTTATCTCCAGCAAGGATGCCCTGGTCAATGATTTGTTTACTCAAGTATGTGAAATAAGCATCCAAAATGGACACGATAATGATGGTGATAAGGAACCCAACTACCCATAACCAGTGTGGTTTTAATAGAGCAAGGATGCGTTTAGTCAGGCTGCTGGACAGTTTGCCGGAAAATTCTTCCTCTCTAAACTGATCAACCGGCATTGGATAATTCCTCGTCTAATTCGGTTTCAATGCGGGTTTGTATATTATAGATCTGTTGGTAAATGCCCGCCATTTTTACCAGATCGGCATGCTTTCCTTTTTGGGTTACACGACCATTCTCCAACACGAGGATGAGGTCAGCTGTCATAATACTCTGAATACGATGGGCTATGATGAAGGTTGTGCGGTTCTCCATTAATGATTTTAAGGCACCTCGAATCTGCCCTTCAGTTTCTGTATCTACAGAGGATGTTGAGTCGTCCATGATGAGAATACGCGGATCTTTCAGGAGGGTGCGTGCGATTGCGATGCGCTGTTTTTGTCCACCAGAAAGGGTGACGCCGCGTTCTCCAACCAGGGTGTCATATCCATTTGGAAATGTGAGGATCACATCATGAATGGCAGCCATTTTTGCGGCCTGTTCGATCTCCTCACGGGTCATTTCACGGTTAACACCATAGGCAATATTTTCTTTGATCGATCTGGAAAAAAGAAAGGGTTCCTGTTCCACAATGCCGATTTCTTGGCGAAGGAATCGCCGCGAATAACAACGCAGATCTTTTCCATCTAAAAGAATTTCGCCGTTTGTGTAATCATAGAATCTTGGTAGGAGATTGACCAGTGTAGTTTTTCCGGAACCAGTGGAGCCAAGTAGTGCGACCACTTTTCCTGCGTCTATTTTAAAATTAATATCATGCAGTACGCGGTCGTTTTGCTCGTATTCAAAACTGACATGATTAAAAATGATTTCACCTTTAATGCCATCTGCAGGTTTGTAATTTCCTTCGTCGATCGGTTCGCGATTTTCATTAATGATTTTATATACGCGGTCATAGGACACCAGTCCGTTCGACATCTTCACGATAAGGCGCCCAAGCCCGCGTAGAGGGAAAATGATCCAGATGACAAGGCCGGCATATGCCAGATAATTACCAATGGTGATCTCGGCGTTGATTGTCATCAGTGCACCGACTAAAAATCCAGCTAGCATTTGCAAACCGCATAATATTTCAGAGATGGGCCAGTATAGGGAATGGATAGTGAGTAATTTTTTGCCGCGCAGAAATTTTTCCCAATTGTTCTTCTCGAATTTGTCAATTTCGTAGGGTTGACGCGCGAATGCTTTTACAACGCGCACACCGCTGAGGTTTTCCTGAAGTGTGGTTGAAAGTACTGCGTCCTGTTCTTGGTATGCCTCATATGCTTTTGATACCCTGCGGAAGAAGTAGATCGATATTCCTAAGATAAAAGGGACCGCGATCACGGAGATAAGAGCGAGTTTTGTATTTAACCGTAAGAGGGCGATAAAATTTACTATGAAGAGCAGGGAAATGCGGCCGATGCCAATCGCCTGGTCATTATAAAATCGGCGCAGGGCATCCACATCGGATGTACAGCGTGAGATCAATTCACCCGTATCAGTTTCTGCGTGGTAGGAAAAGGGAAGATGTTGAATGTGGTCAAATAAGTAGTTACGGAGCCGCCTAGTGGTGTTTTCGGAAGTTCTAGCAGCCAAGCGGCCGCTTATATAAGTGAATAACCCCTGCAGACCAGCAAGAAGCACAAAACTGAGCGCGATCATCCAGATTGGATATGTTCCTTTTGAGGTGATGAGGTAATTGTCCACAAAAAAGCTGAGCAGCAGGTAGGTGACAGCCTTCGCGTAGGCAGAAAAACCCTGTGCAGTGATGGCAGTTAAGAATTCTAGATGATACCCGCTCATCAAATGCCATAATCCCTTGATGCGCTTTTCGGATAACAGGCGCTTGAGATCAAGTTCAGATTGGTTTCGTGAGTTGTGCTTCAACGGTGCTCCAAATTATTTCTTATGATAAAGACAAAAACTGATTATATCGTATTCACACAACATCTATTCGCTGCCAATTGATCAAATAAAATTAACAGACAATGGAATTGAATACTCTAAAATTTAAGAAATTCAATATCTGTTAAAAACCCCCGGCAGCTTTTGGTTAGGACTTCGAGAAACATATTTTTTAAATCCAAGATTGAACTTTATAAATAATGCTCTCTAGAGATATTCATCTCAAATAGAAACTCAGATCAACTCTGTGCTTCTATTTTTTTATCAATTGACCTTCCTAAAATAATCACTATTAAACTTATGATGATACCAAAACTGCCTATGAAAATGAACAGGTCTTGCCAGAGTTTGATTGGGAACAGGCGGATAAGAGTATCCGAGAGATAGAATAGCCAGCTATCACCATCAAAGAATATCTGATGGAAAAGTGTGAATAACTGGTTGAAGTTGACCCAAACATATACCAATATACCAAAAATAATTGCGAGTGTTAGTTTTGCCCCGTTTTCTAACGCATGCAGCAATGCGCGTAGCCAATTATTCTTCCATCCTGCGAACAACGTAATTGTGAAAAATATGATCAATATCCGCCATAAGGCAAGCATGCTAACAGTAAGATCACGGACATCAATCATATGAGAAATCTCACGCTCATTAAATAGCGGTGTTCCATCAGGAAATTGAAGAGCGGAGAATTCTTTTTCTGAGACTTCTCCAATCATGTATTTGATCGAATAGTTTGCCCAATGCAACCGTTCTTGATTGGTGAATCCAAATGGATCTGGCGGGAAATTTGGCAATTTATATTCGACATTCACGAAAATGGGAGACAGCGCTGTTCTCATGGCTGAAGTAACGAGAAGAACAGGTGTCAGGATTGTTATTATCAGGAAAAAGATTTGGAATGATTTTTTCACTGTATATTCACCATTTCTTCAGATAAGAGAAAATTAGAAATCATAGAGTTGGTGATCCATTCCACTGGCGCTTTATCATCGGTGAAAATAATCCCTTCTGATGGTGGTGATTGCATATTTAGGATCGTCCTTTCAAGTGCTGCCAGGATTAATGGATGTGAATCTGGTTCTGACATTAGAGCAATATAATTGTCAATAAGATTGTTTTCTGATGTGGGAGATTTGGTTGCGAAGATCATAGAGTTGAAGGAACCAGGGACATCTACGATATACGTTGATGGGAAAACGGAATCTATTGTTTGAAAAAGTGAGTTAAGCAGCCCGCGTTCTTCAAATATGCGGGCAACATTGATCACAATTACCCCATCATCACTTAAGTGGTTGAATATCTCCGTAAAAAATTCACGGGTGGTAAGATGCCATGGAATATAGGGGGGATCATAAGCATCCACATTGATCACCTGGTATATATTCTCGTTATGTGTGATTCCCCAGCGGGCATCTTCAACATTTATATTGAGGTTTTCATTTCTTAATCCGAAATATTTGAATCCTACATTGATAATTTCCCTGTCAATCTCATATCCGTCAACGATTGTTTGTGGGTAGGCAATCCTGATCTGGTTAGCGCTTGTTCCGCCTGCTAACCCAAGGATTGCGATTCGCTTGATTTGATCCTGATGTATTGGCGCAGGGTTAAAGAAAGGTGCAGAAAGGACTTGTTCCCAGTAACTTTGAAAATCTGTCTGTGTTGGGTGAGCAATCGAATGAATACCCTGCCCTTCATTTATGCGCAGGATGGTGTAATCATTTATCTCCTGAACCTGAACATAGTTATATGCAGATTCGCCCTCAAAAATAATGCCCTGCGCTTGTTTGTCAAACCCTCTTAATCCGATAATGGAGAGGATGATAATTAAAAGAGGCATCCAAAGATACATAATCATTTTTCTTAAATTTACTGCTGCCCATATCCCAAGCAGGCAGATAACCATTAAAAATAAACTGATACTTATGAAAGTGCGGTATGTTCCAATGGTTGGAATCAGGATGAGCACCGGCAAAAACGTGCCAATGAATGAACCAGCTGTGGAAATAGCATAGATTCTTCCTGCGGTTTTTCCGGTATCCTTGTTGTTGTCAAGGGCAAGGCGGATAGCGAATGGCGAAGCAGTTCCCAGTAATGTGATCGGAATGCTGAACAGGAGCAAGACAGAAAGAAATGATCCAGTCATTGCGGCGGTTTGCATGTGATCGAATGCATTACTGGCAAACTTTAGGATTGGGCGGGATGCAAGCGGAATGATACCAATGAATAATGCTGCCCAAATGAGAATCACGAAAAAAGTCTCATGTTTTGGGGATCGGTCTGCCCATTTTCCTCCAATGGAATAACCAATGGATAGATAGATCAGTATCAATCCAATGATCACAGCCCAGACCAAATTGCTTGATCCAAAATAATTACCTAATAATCGCGAGGCGGAGAGTTCCACAGCAAGAGTGGCAGCGCCTGCGCTGAATACCCCAAGATATAGATAGCGACGCATGCGAGAAATTATAACCGAATGAGATTTTGAAAAACCTCCGTTGTGTGTTTTAATGAAGAAAGGAGAACACATGACGAATTTAGTTACTGTATCAGAGATGACCACTCTTGAAAGTGAAGCCAATGAAAGAGGGTTTGGATATGACCAAATGATGAGAAACGCTGGGTTAGCGTTGGCTGATGTGATTCACGAACGATATGGCCATACCCAATCAAGAAATATTTTAGGATTGATTGGCTCCGGCAACAATGGGGGAGATGCTTTAATAGCCCTTTCTGAACTAATAGAGAAAGGGTGGGTAGTTACCGCTTACTTAATAAAGAAACGGAAGAAAAAAGACCCTTTAGTTTTGAGAATTATTAAGAAAGATGGGCAGGTTATTTCTGTTGATGAAGACGGATCTTTTAATGAGTTGCAGGAATTGATTGGGAGCAGCGACATCATTCTTGATGGAATTCTGGGCACAGGATTCAAATTGCCGTTAAGGGAGGAAATCTCAGCCCCCCTTCAAGTTTTTTCTAAGTTTGACACCCTTCCCGAAATTGTGGCAGTTGATTGCCCATCAGGAGTTGATTGTGATACCGGTGAGACGGTGGAAGAAACCCTTCAGGCGGATCTTACTGTATGCATGGCGGCAATAAAAAAAGGATTGCTGAAATTTCCGGCATTTGAATATGTGGGCGAAATTGTGGTTGTGGATATAGGGCTTCCGAAAAATCTTCCGGAATTTAAGAATATCCACACGTCGATTGTTGATCAAGGTGTGGTGCGGAAAATGCTTCCCGCTCGCCCGCTGGATGCACATAAAGGGACCTTCGGCACGTGTATGATCATTGGGGGATCTACGAACTATTGCGGGGCAGTGCTTCTTTCTGCTGCGTCGGCATATCGAGTTGGGGCTGGATTAGTGCGTGCCGCGATACCGGGTGCAATATATGATGCAATCGCCGGGCAATTGCCTGAATGCACATGGATAGTTCTCCCACATTCAACGGGTTCGATCAGCGGCAGTGCGAGTGTGGTTATCCAGGAGAACCTTGATCGAGTAACTGCACTATTAATTGGTCCGGGATTGGGGCAGGAAAAAGATACGCTGGAATTTATGAAGAATCTGCTGCAGTTTGAGGAAACAAAATTCAAAAAAGCCGCGATTGGATTTTTAGGCCAATTGAAAAAAATTGAGAATATAGAACCTCTCACCCAACCCACCCTGGTGTTTGATGCGGATGCGCTCAGACTGCTTTCCAATCTTGATGATTGGCATCAAATGCTAAAACGAAGGGCCGTGTTAACACCTCACCCTGGAGAGATGGCTGCGCTAACTGGATTGACGATAGATGAAGTACAGAATGACAGGGAAGGGGCAGCGAAAGATTTTGCAGCTAAATGGGGGCATGTGGTTGTCTTAAAGGGTGCTGTTACGATAATTGCTTCACCTGATGGTGAGGTGGCGTTTATCCCGATTGCGACCCCAGCATTGGCATCGGCAGGTACCGGTGATGTGTTGTCGGGGATGATCACGGGGCTGATTGGCCAAGGCATGATGGCTTTCGATGCAGCAGTGGCTGGGGCCTGGCTGCATGCAAGAGCAGGAGTTGCCGCTGCCACAAAGCAGGGTCAGACTATCTCAATTACCGCGAGTGATGTGATTGGCGAGATCTCGTTCGCCCTAAAAGAAACAACCAGCACAAATTGATCATAGAGCTGGTTGTTACTTAATAAACCGCAGGGTTTCTTATGCTTCTTTTTTAGGCGCGGCAGATTTTTTTGCACGCGGAACAGCTTTAGTGACCTTTTCTTTACTTTCATTAAGTAATACTTGGCCTTTTTTCGCAATCTCGTTTGCTTTTTTCTTCGCGTCTTCGAGCAGCACCTCGGCTCGCTCTACGGCATCTTTTGCCGCTTTATCAGCTTTGCTTATGGCTTCTTCTATTGTTTCGGCGGTTTGTTCTTTCAATTCGATCGCTTTATCTTTAATAATTGTCCGCGTCTCTTCGCCAGTTTGCGGCGCGAAAAGAAGAGCAGTAATTGCACCGGTCAAGCCGCCCACGATAAAACCTATTAAAAATGCTCCAAAATCATCTCGTTCTGACATGTTTTACTCCTTTGTGTTATCTTTTCTAAGGAACCCAATAAGTTCAAATAATTTTCTTCCCCCTGCTAACATACCGCCAATAGATACGATTGGTCTCACCGCTCTCTCAGAAATAAACTGGCTGGTTCCTTTCACTGTACGAATGGTTTCTTTTGTTGAAGAAAGGATTGGCCTAATTTCATTCTGGAGCAGATTGGAAAGAAGCGCTAATTGGATGATCAAAATAATTAATGCTGCGCCGATCAGGAATGACTCGAAAACCAGAATGATTATAAAAATATCCCTCACCTGACTGGTAATTTGAGCATCTGATTTTGCAAGAAAAACAACCCCAAAAGTTATCCCGATGAGAAAAAGGGCTGTGATTACTGCAATGATAATTAACGCGGTCTTTTTAGATTGAGAGTTCTTTTCTTTTTCCATAAGATGTATGTTTATACGTTGTAATTATTTTGCATTATAGCATAGAAGAATTCCGTATAAGTAAACAAGCTGAAACTGGTATTTTTGTTAAATCCAGCGATCTTTTGCTAAAAATAATGGGGCATGTCAAACTATGATGTGCAGTGATTACGAAAAAAACAAAAATGTTTTGAAGTGTGATGAAGTATCGCAAATAAAAATGCAGAACACATAAAAATATTTTCCGGGAAATCTTCGGGTCTTTTTAGCGGGATTATAGGTTTGTCTGGAATTATTTTTTCGTCAAGGAAGGCCAGTTATAGAGAAGGTGACTTTGGCTTCCGCCTGGTTCTTGGGTCTTCAAAGAACGGTTACATTAAGTAAATTCAGCTCTATGAGGAGAGCCAATCCGAAGTGAGTATGAGACCAAGGACAGAGATCATGCAGCCTGTTTGCTCCTGTCTCCTGTTATGTAACAGGAGCATAATCGAAGACATGTGACCTGTCAATTATCCAGCAGTTATATTCAATGTTTTCTAACCCTTGGGTAACTTATATCCATCCTCAAATACCTTCAAGCAGGCGTCAACCACATCAGGATCAAGCAGTGTTCCCTTATCTTTTTTAATTTGGGTAAGGGCTTTTTCAATACCTAATGCCGGTCGGTAGGGGCGGTGGGAGGACATGGCTTCAACTATATCAGCCACAGCTAAAATCCTGGCTTCGAGCAGTATTTCATCACCCTTAAGCCCCTGCGGATAACCGGAGCCGTCCATTTTTTCATGATGTTGCCGCACCATCTGGGCTATCGGCCATGGAAACTCGATCTCCTTTAGCAAGTCAAAACCAACCTGGGGGTGGATTTTGACCAGGCCAAATTCAAGTTCAGTTAACTTGCCCGGCTTGCTGAGAATTTCAGCGGGCACCTGTATCTTACCCAGGTCATGGATGAGCCCTGCCATTTTAACTCCTTCAATTTGTTCATCAGTAAGTTTCATCTCTTTGGCTATGGCAGTAGCCAGGTCAGCAACCCGTTGCTGGTGACCAGCTGTGTAGGGGTCGCGCGCCTCAACTGTCGCCGCGATGGTGTGGATGGTGCCCTCCACAGTTTTCCTTAAGTTCTGTAATAATCCGATCTTGTTCCAGGCGGAAGATAATTGGTCAGCGAAAGCGGTGATAATTGGTGTATCTTCCTGTGTCAGATTATCCGACTGCACTGAGAACAAACCAATGACCTGATCTTCAACTATGAGCGGGGCAAAGATATTTCTCTGGATACGCAGTGTTTTTATTATTTGAGCAAAGATTTTCTTGTTAATTTTCGGGAATGTCTGCTGCAATGCCTGCTCTGGATTATCTGTAATGAGAGTATTTTTCTCCCTGACTACTTCCTGGAATAAATCAACCGCTTCGATAGGGAAGGAGAAATCCTGGAATTTGATGCCCATCAACTTCTCGACCGCAGATAGCAATGAGGACTCGTAGCTCATATATTTGGTGATCAGTTTGCTCTGTGTCTCATCCAGCGGAAAAAGCATACAGGAGATATTAATCTGTTTGAGTTCTTCGGCAACCGCGTTGAAAATCTCTTGCTGTGTCAGAGTTGCCCCCATGGCAACCACCGCCTGGTTGAGCGCGTTCAGCAGCTGCTCCGCGCGCACCCTCTCAGTGATATCCCGGGCATAAATAGAAACTGCTTTTACACCTTCATCAATAATAAAAACAGGTTGAAGATACGTATCATAAATTCTGTTATCTATTCCTTTGGTTTCGAGTTCGAGCAGCTCACCCGTCCTAAAGACCTGCTCGATTGCCGCTTTCCTTTTCGTTTGTGATTTAGGGGGGCCATAATCAAAAACGCTTGTGCCTATAATGTCTTCTAACTCTATGCCCGTTATCTTTGCAAAAGCTTTGTTCGAATCAAGAATAATTCCATTGATATCAACCAGATGTATAATATCTTGACTAGCATCAAGAACAGCTCGTAAGTTCTCCTCACTCCTGTGCAGCTTTTGGTTTGCTTGCTTGCTTTCGGTGATATCTTCACCGAAAGCCTGAATGTTGATTATCTGCCCTTCATTATCGAAAAGCGCGCGGTCCGTCCAGCGTATCCAGTGGATCTCACCATCATGTCTAATATTCTCGTTCTCAGAAATTCGTATCGGTGATTCTGGACTGAGCGATGCGATAGTCGAAATAACATTTTCTCTGTTTTCCTCTGGCATTGTGGATGTTATGTTCATACCGATCAGTTCATGATATTTTTTTCCAAAAAAACTGCAAGACGCCTGGTTCACGAATGTGATAGTTCCGTCAGGGGTGAACCTGGAAATTAACCCTGGTGAATCTTCGACAACCGAGCGGTACTTTTCCTCGCTTTGAACCAGCGCCAGCTCCGCCAGTTTGCGGTCGGTGATATCCAATATAATACCATGTATCGTTTCAGGGTTGCCATCCACATCGTAAGTTATTTCCGTTTGTTTGTTAACCCATCTGATCTCACCATCAGGATGAATAATGCGGTGATCAATATTTAACTTTTCTCCATTCTTGATCAATGAATCTATGCTTTTCTGAACAAATTCCCGGTCATCAGGGTGAACCGCTTTCATTAATAATTCATGAGTTGCTAAACCTTCCTGCAGTTTGAATCCATAAATTTTGTAAGTTTCATCTGATAGAATGACTTGGTTTGTTTTCAGGTCCCATTCCGTAAAACCTAAGTGCCCCAACTGCTGCGCATTTAATAAACGCTCCTCACTAATGCGTAGATCTTGGAGTACTAGTTTCTGCTGCGAGATATCCTGAACTGCGGATTGATAGCCAAGGATGTTTCCGGATTTATCTTTGATTATGGTCGCAAGCCCGTATGCGTCAAATGTGGTTTTGTCTTTCTTAAGCGCTGTGTATTCCCCCTTCCATGTTCCGGTTTCATTCAATGCGCTGACCATCTTATTAGCCTCATCATCAAAACTGAGTAAATCGCTGATCGGCTTACCAAGCACCTCTTCCCTATTGGAGTACCCCCAGATATCAAGAAAAGCTTTGTTCACATATGTAAGAACGCCTTGGTTATCTGCTATGCTGTTTGCTGAAATAGACTCATCGAAGACCAGGTTCTTCAATATCAGTTCCGCCTCGCCTTCATCCCGCTCCTGCTCTGTTTTAATGCTATATAAGGCGAAAGCAACATCGCCGGCTACTTCCTCGAACAGAGAGAGTTCTTCCTCATCGACGGCGAAGTCGACTCCGAAAGAAACCGATAAAATCCCATAGATTTTTTCAGCATGTTCCAGCCTAATGGTCATGCATACCTTATCGGAATATTTCTCTGTGATTGGGCACTCAGCGCAGGTGGAGGATGGATCTGTGATTTCGGCAGGACTCGGCTGCCTCAGTGCTTGTTGAACGCAAGCAGGAAAGTCGCCGCGTTTCAACTCTTTCAGCAGGGGTGTGAAACCCTTTCCTAAATCGGATTCGGCGCTATCTAAGTATTCACCTCGCTCGTCTAATAACATGATCCAGGCAGTGGAATATCCGCGCGTCTCTGTCAGGGTGTCGCAAACCTTTTGAATCAATACGTCAGGGGTTTTTTCTTTGATGATGAGCTGGTTGACATTGTGGATGGCCTGCAGAACAAGATTGAGGTGATTTATCCGCTCCTCCGCCTGCTTAATCTCAGTGATATCTTGGATGGTACCCAGTGAGCGTAATGGTGTACCATTTTCGTCAAATATCGTTTCGCATTGTTCATTTACATATTTCAATGTGCCGTCTTTCAGCATAAGGCGGTGAACAATGTCGTAAGTAGTTCTGTCTTTCAATGAATCCGTGTATGCCTTGTTCACAAATTGTCTGTCATCAGGATGAATATTATCCAGAAATGCTTCGTAAGTGGCACGAAATTCTTGGGGTTTTAAGTCGAAAATGCGGAAAACCTCTTCGGACCACAACAAAGTGTCCTTAACCAGATCCAATTCCCAATAACCCAGTTGTGCCACGTGTTCGGCTTTTTTCAACCTGGCTTCGCTCTCAATAAGAGCATCATGTGCATGTTTGCGCTGAATTACCTCTCCAAGCTGCGCAGCTACCGCTGACACCAACTCAACCTGATGATTATCCTCTTGATAGGTTTTAAAATCAAAGAAAACGAGAACCCCAAGAAAATTCTCACCAGCAATAATAGGAACTCCTATTGCAGCTTTAAGGCCTGTTTTTGCTGCAACCTTGGTACGCAGAGAAATCTTGTCTGATGTTATTGAAATATCAGGAATCCATTCGTGAAGCCTGGAAGACCAAACTCTTCCAGGCAAACCAGTGTTTGCTGGAAATCTTATCTCTTCACTAACTTTTCTAAATTTCTTCATCTTATCTGGGGAATGGCTATACCAGACAGGTAGGCACTCTAGTGCTGCACCATTGTCGCCAGGGATCCATGCCTCTCCATAAACCCAGTTTGTGGCTTCACACACACTGCGTAATACGAACTCGATCGCAGAGTGAAAGTCCGAAGTTTTTATGATTCCTTGTGTCAGCTTAATCAGAAGGTGGAGCTTTTCATCCGCCTGCTTGTGCTCAGTTATGTCCTCCAGGGTTTCAACTGCGCAAACAATTGCTCCCAAAGAATCCCTAATAACTGCAGCTGTGAATCTCAACCACTTCCCTTTGTCGCCTAGTTCTGAAAAAAAATCTGTTATTTCATATGCATCATCCAGAAGATCAGACTTAGCATATTTACCAGTATAAAATTTTTGGATTTTATCTACTTTGCTATCTACCAGAAGATCAGCCAAGCAAGGTCGTACCGACTTGTAAAAGGCTTTCCAGTGCTGTTTTGTTCCGAGCATTTCCTCGGCTTTCAAACCAGTAAGCGATTCTAATAACTTATTCCAATGGAGAATCTTGTGGTCTTCATCAATTATGAATGCTGCAAACGGTAATGCATCCAGGATACCCAGTAGTCTCTTTTTGCTATGTTCTATCATCTATTTCCACTCCCTTTACTTTGCTATATGTAATACCTGTCCCTATTTGTTAGAGTTACTCAGCAGTGTTCATGTATGCCAAATTACCAGTCTATTAATAAAAGGAACGTCTCCACAGCTTGCTTCGAAGAAACGCCCTCTTTTTTATTATACAGCTTTTATAATAAATTCATGGTCAAATTAACCAAAAATATTGCCTCTTAAAAGACGGCTTTTAAATAGTTTTGTTAATGATGGTAAATTTCTATTATCGTTTTTGGAATCAGCTTGCAAGTGTTTCATGTCATCAGGACATTAGGATAGGCGATGTTCTTCATCTTGAAAGTGTCTACTTATGAATGGTACTAAATTTGGGGGCTTGACGTATCGGTAAAGCTCCCCTAAAACAGTACCAACTAAAAGTAGACTATTTTGTCCACAAAGAAAACAAATTAGCGCGAGTCTATTTTAAAAGAAAAAGATAATTGATTGAAGCTCTTCAGATTTCCTGATTAATCAATAATTGCTTTTTCCACATCCCTTGTTTCTGTGACAATCTCTATGATTCCGACAGTAGTGAATATCTTTATCACAACTTGTAAAACTATCAGCCAGATAGAAGACAGTATTTGGTTGACGGTTAATAGCGGCGTAAGAAACATGACACCTATTATCAGGGGAATGTATTTCTCAAATGGCTCTATCTGCTCGGTGAATCCGTCCATCATCCCCTGCATTTGTTTTTCAAATTCTTCCTCAACTTGACTTCGTTCAATATATGGAACCTGTGACAATGCTTGTTCTTTAAACGGATCCATGAAAATTTCCATATAGGATGCTGGTATTTCAAAACCATTTCTATCGATGGCATCCTTGCTGCCAATAAATATACTTCCGCAGGCAACAATCAAAAGTGCGATTGAGAAAATACTCAGGGAATCCTTAAAGGGCTTTGTAGAAAAGTGAATGCGTTCCTTTTGCTCCACATTAACGCCGTGAGTCGCATAGCAGCAGATAACGAAATAAACAAGCAGGATAATACCCACTTGTATTGTAAATCGCTGCCATCCAAACAGGATTGCCAAGGAAGAAAGCAGGAATACTACAGCACTAATCCAGAGCGGCTTCATCAATAGAGTCACAATGCCAGTAGATATTATTACTCCGCCAAGGGAAAGCAAAAGAAACAGCAACATTTCTAACAGCTCTTTGGACGGTGACATAATCAACTCGTAGGACAAAGATAGCTGATCACACATCCTCCCCAAGAAATAAGACGTAGCCAGATGGATGAATATAAATACACCGTACTTTAACCATTTCTTGTTCATTTTATTCCTCCTCTCATCACAGCATAAATAAAAAGCTGCTGTATTCACAACAGCAGCCTAAACGTAGAACCACGCAACTATTTTTTAACAACCACCTGTTTTGCTTAACGTGGCAATGATATGTATACCTGATTATAAATTTCATTATACTTGATTTAATATGTTGAAAGTTGAGATTAATTCAATTTTTCTTTTCTCGGTTTATTGAAATCTTATCTATATTCAATTATTTATCCACTCCTTTTTTGAGAATTCTGATAAAAACACAGCCGAGTCCAGATACTTCAGATCAATAAACCCAAATGAGTCGCCTTTTCTATTTCCGTGTGCAATTCGTATGCAATACCCATGGAAACTATGGCCAAAATGGACGCTGTGATACCCTATGGAAGATTTTGGGTATGTTAAACTATAAAGCTACGGTTTAATATGTTTAATATTCGGTATGGATGGAAAGAAAGAGATTTATGGAACCATTTCTTATTTTTGGGTTAGGCAATCCCGGGCGGGAATACGAGCGAACCCGGCATAATATTGGGTTTATCGCGTTGGATAAACTATCGATCGAATGGAAGATTGATATATCACGTTACCGATATAAATCATTGGTTGGTGAAGGTAAATTTGCTGGAAATCGAATTTATTTAGTGAAACCGCAAACGTATATGAATAATTCGGGCAACGCAGTACGTTCTTTTTTGCGTTTTTACAAACTTGAGCCAACCCGGCTGCTGGTTATTCATGATGACCTTGACCTGCCTTTTGGAAGTATTCGATTGCGGGAAGAGGGCGGGTCCGCAGGCCAGCGCGGCATGCAGTCCATAATTTCGAAGATCGGAACTGATGAATTTGCGCGGTTGCGAATAGGGATTGACCGTCCTCCTGGGAGGATGGATCCAATGGATTATGTATTAAAAAAATTCTCCCATAACTCAGAAACTGATCTTGACCTGGTTTTAAACACAGTGGTTCGATCTATTGAGGTTATGTTGAAAGATGGCATCGAAAAAGCGATGACACTTTATAATCATTCGGTTCTGCAGGATGAGTGAAAATAGCCTAATTAATTTTTCAAAAATACCCGGCTACAAGAATTTACTTTCTGAATATGAATCTGGCCAATCCCAGGCGTTAATTAGTTTGCCGCGTTCTGTTCGCTTACCTTTCATTGCTGCTATTCACAATGACCTTAAGCAGACGATCCTTTTTGTCACTTCAAAATCGGACCGCCTGCTTTCTATGTTTGAGGAATTTTCTTTTTGGGTAGAGGAATCACGGCGGCATATCTTTTCTGAACCTTCACCGTTATTTTATGAGAGATCTGGTTGGAGTGCAGCTACTCGATATGATCGGTTGGACACTTTAACTGATATTGCGCAATATTTTATTCCCGGAAGAAAAGAATCTTATTCTCCCTCAGTAATTTTCGCGTCTGTAAAATCACTGATGACGAAGACAATGCCAAGAAGGGATTTCATTCGGAGTTCTTTTTCATTGAATGTAGGTGACAAAACCGAAATCAATGATTTGATTTTCAAATTATTGACAAGTGGTTATACTCCTGTGGAAATTGTCGTGGCTGGAGGACAATTATCCAGAAGGGGCGGGATTTTGGATATTTGGCCGACAAATTTCAAGAATCCTGCTCGGATAGAGTTTTTCGGGGATGAAATGGATACAATGAGGATCTTTGATCCTGTTACCCAGAGATCGATCGAGAAAATTGATTCTGTGTTTATCCCACCTGGCAGAGAAATTCTTCGAGTCGATACTATCGAAAAGATTGAAGACGAGCCAGAGGAACTATCAGAATTTTTCATTCCTGCTGTTTTCCCTTCCGCAGGATCGCTGATTGATTATTTGCCAAAAGACTCGATCATCGTATTAGATAATGCGGCTTCTTTGCAAGTTACAGCAGATGAAATTGAAACACAAGCAATAAGAATTAAGGTGGAAAGTGAAGGGTCCGGAATGATTCCTTCTGATTTTCCCGCCCCTTATATCACATGGTCGGAAATAATTGATGAGATATCTCAACGAAATTCAATTGATTTAGGGTTTCCATTAAATGAAAATGGGCATCAGATTTCTAATGCTTTTTCACCCAGTCCGCGCTTCGGCAGCCGCCTGGACGAGTTGTTCAGATTTATCAATGATAATGACAAGAAGATAGAACGTGTGTATATCGTTTCCAAACAGATCAACAGAATTAAGGAAGTACAGGATGGATCCTCTTCATCCTCTTCAAACCTGGAAAAGGTAGTTTTCATTGAAGGAGGATTGAACGCTGGTTGGAAAGTGCAGTATCCAGGTGGGAAGGAGCAATACTTATTTTCTGATAGTGAATTATTTGGATGGGAACTCCCCCGACCCCGCAGACAGAAACATAGAAGAACTGCATCTCCAGAAGTTTCGTATGCGGATCTTACTGTTGGTGAGTATGTTGTTCACATTGATTATGGCATCGCGAGGTTTGGTGGTCTTGTCCATCGCTCCATTGAAGGAACGAACCGGGATTTCTTGCTTTTGATGTATGCCGACGATGATGAATTATTTGTACCTGTTCATCAGGCAGATAGGATCAGCCTGTATATTGGTCCAGGGAATCGTCAGCCTAATTGTTCCAGATTAGGATCTGCAGGTTGGAAAAATAAACGCAGCCGTGCAAGACAAGCAGTGAAGGAAATCGCATACGATCTTCTGGAGCTGTATGCCTCCCGCCAAACGGTGACTGGGTTTGCATTCCAAAAGGATACTGAATGGCAGGCGGAGCTGGAAGCCAGTTTTCCCTATCAAGAAACTGATGACCAGGCAAGAGCTATTGTGGAGGTCAAAAATGATATGGAACGGGACCGCCCGATGGACCGTTTATTATGCGGTGATGTTGGATATGGGAAAACTGAAGTTGCTTTAAGATCCGCATTTAAAGCGGTTATGGGTAATAAGCAGGCGGCAATGCTGGTTCCAACAACTGTTCTTGCCCAGCAGCATTTTGAAACTTTTAAATCTCGGCTGTCCCCATTCCCTTTTCAGATCGAAATGCTTTCAAGATTTCGAACACCTTCAGAACAGGCAAAGATCCTATTGCAGCTTGAGACGGGCGAGGTTGATATTGTGATCGGGACACATCGGCTGCTGCAGCCGGACGTCATTTTCAAGGATCTTGGGTTGCTTATCGTCGATGAGGAGCAGCGATTTGGTGTGACGCATAAAGAGTTCTTCAAGAAAATGCGGCAGGAAATTGATGTGTTAACTTTAACGGCAACACCTATACCGCGTACGTTATACATGGCGTTATCAGGCATCCGTGATATATCTGTGATCAATTCTCCTCCAGCTGAGCGGCTGTCAGTCCTAACGTTTACCGGGCCTTATGAGGAGAACATTGTCCGCAAAGCGATCATCAGGGAAATCGATCGTGGAGGACAGGTATTTTATGTACATAACCGGGTTCAATCCATTCAAGTAGTGGCAGGTAAATTACAGAAACTTGTTCCTGAAGCGAAGATTGCAATTGCCCATGGTCAAATGCGGGAAAAAACCTTATCTAGCGTGATGAGCAAGTTTACGGCTGGTGAGATTGATGTTTTGTTATCTACATCCATCATCGAATCTGGACTTGATATACCTAATGCGAACACGCTGATTTTAGATCGAGCGGATACCTTTGGGCTTGCTCAACTCTACCAGCTGCGAGGGCGAGTCGGACGAGGATCGTCGAGGGCATACGCATACTTTTTTCACCATACCAAAAAAGTGCCAACACCAGAGAGTCTTGAGCGTTTGGAAATAATTGCTGAGAACACACAATTAGGCGCGGGATATTCAATAGCGATGCGGGATTTGGAGATGCGAGGTGCTGGAGACCTGTTGGGTACCAACCAGCATGGGTACATTGCTTCTGTGGGTTTTCATTTATACACGCGTTTATTGGCAGAGGCGGTCCAGCAGCTGAAGGGAGAGAAAGGATTCAAGTCCCGAGTTGAGGAATTATTATCGGTGAATCCTATCCGCCCCTTGGTAAGTGTAGAACTGCCAATATCTGTTCATATTCCATCTGAATATGTAAAAAATGATTCCCTTCGATTGAAGCTGTACCGACGAATTGCTGATATAGATAATGAGGATGAGATAGGTTTGTTATTCGCGGAGTTTGAAGATCGCTTTGGATCTCCCCCAGAAGAAGTTATTAATTTGCTCTTTCAACTGCGAGTAAAACTAAAAGCAGAGAAATGTGGTTTATCTTCTATCTCTGTCGAAGGACAGAATTTATTATTGAAATATCCTCTTTCTTCTGAAGAAAAAGCTTATAGAGTTTTACCTGATTTGGGGAAAGGGGCAACAAGGGGAAAAAATGCGTACAGGATGCTTAGAGGTGGAAGAACAGATTGGCGTATTCGGCTCATTAATATTCTGGGTTTATTAATTCAAGCAGAGGGAAAACACTAGGTGAAATTTAAACTAAAAGCACCTTATCAGCCCACGGGTGATCAACCGGAAGCCATTAAAAGCCTGGTTGAAGGTGTTAGAAGTGGTAAACAGCACCAGGTTCTTCTAGGTGCTACTGGTACAGGAAAAACTTTCACAATTGCTAATATGATACATGAGCTTCAAATGTCTGCGCTGGTGATGGTACATAATAAAACGCTGGCCGCACAGTTATATGCAGAGTTCAAAGAATTCTTCCCTGAGAATGCCGTTGAGTATTTCGTGTCATATTATGATTATTATCAACCAGAAGCTTACGTTCCCAGGCAAGACCTGTATATCGAAAAAGAGACTGATATCAACGAGGAAATAGAACGGCTGCGATTAGCGGCAACCACTTCTTTGGTTTCTCGCGAAGATGTGATTATTGTAGCTTCAGTATCCGCAATTTATGGGCTTGGAAGTCCAGAGGCGTATAGCAGTATTGTTATCAAACTGAGAAAAGGTGAGATTTACCGAAGAAACGTTCTGCTTCGCCAGCTTGTTGAAGAGCATTACTCGCGGAATGATATCGATCTCCGCCCAGGAATTTTCCGTTTGCGAGGTGACACTTTGGAAGTGTTTCCCGCATACGAAAAAAATCTTTCATACCGAATTACTTTCTTTGGTGATGAAATTGAACGAATTATTTCTGTTCAACCAGTTACTGGAGAAATCTTAAACGAAATAGAAGAAATTGAAATATTTCCCGCAAAACATTTCATCACGCAAGAGGATCGGCTGAAAAAGGCGATCGGAGACATCGAAACTGAATTAGCGGAGCGATTAATATTCCTCAAAGAAAACAATAAATTATTAGAAGCTCAGCGGTTGGAGCAAAGAACGATGTTTGATCTTGAAATGTTGAGGGAGATCGGATATTGTTCGGGAATAGAAAATTACTCACGCCATTTGGACCAGCGGCCAAAGGACTCCCCCCCCTGGACATTGATGGATTTTCTCCCCTCAGATTTTTTACTTATTATCGATGAATCCCATATGACGATACCTCAAATTCGAGGTATGTATAAAGGTGACCGTTCAAGAAAAGGCACATTGGTTGAATATGGATTTCGGCTTCCCTCAGCGTTGGATAATCGGCCGTTAACATTTGAGGAATTTGAATTAAAGATGGGGGCAACCGTATATACAACCGCAACACCTGGCCCTTATGAATTAGGGAAGGCTGATCAAGTGATTGACCAGATCATTCGTCCTACTGGTTTGGTTGACCCTCAAATCGAGGTGCGCCCAGTCCATGGGCAAGTGGATGATTTGATTGGGGAGATCAGAACCAGAGTGGAAAAGAAAGAACGAGTATTGATTACAACTCTTACTAAGCGAATGGCAGAGGACCTGACCGAATATTTAAAGGGAATTGAGATCAATGTGCAATATCTTCACTCCGAAGTAGAAACTCTTGATCGTGTTGGCATTCTGCGGGATTTGCGGATGGGCGTGTATGATGTGATCGTTGGGATAAACTTATTAAGGGAAGGGTTGGATTTGCCGGAAGTGTCTTTGGTCGCAATACTTGATGCAGATAAGCAGGGCTTTTTGCGCTCTGCGACTGCGCTTATTCAAACAGTCGGCCGGGCGTCGCGCAATTTACAGGGAAAAGTGATCATGTATGCCGACAAGATTACAGATGCCATGAAACAAGCAATTGATGAAACCAACCGCCGCAGGAAAAAACAAGAAGCATACAACAAGAAACACAATTTTGAACCTTTTACAATTATCAAGGAAATTTATGATATAACCGAGCGGCTTACATCGCAGTCATATATTGCTGATGATCAGGCGGATTATTTTGTAGACGGAACGATTTCAAGACTACCGACTAAGGAATTGAGAAAGATAATTGAAGAGACAAGAGAAAGAATGGAAGCGGCGGCGAAATCTTTGGAGTTTGAACGGGCAGCTGCTCTGCGGGATCAGGTCTTTGAATTACGGAAAATGCTTGCGGATGAATCAGATGTTACCCCATGGGAACGAATCGCAATTATTTCTGGCGAAGAATAGGTGTGGTTCGATTATTTTGTTTGAAGAATGGTGAAAGGTGAAAGATCATTCTTAGATTTCTGCCATTCAACATCGACTTTCACGACTTGGGCCATCTGCGGCCCTTTGTGGACCTCCTCAAGAAACGCGTCTAATTTCTTTTTAGTCCCATCAGCAAGGATCTCTACATTGCCATTGATCCTGTTCCTCACCCAACCATGCAGCTGAAGATCCTGCCCTGCTCGATACACAAAGAATCTGAAACCTACCCCTTGCACAAATCCCTGCACAAAAGCGTGCAAGCGTTTATTGTTCTCGTTTTCCATAATGATTGTCAGGATTGGTCGAAGAGGCCAAATGTGGGAATCTCAGATGAGAGGTGCAGGTTGTCCATAGCCATTTCTAAAATGTCAATCTCTTCCTCATCGTCACTCTCTTCGATCATTTTTTCGAAAAGATCTTTAATGTCGTTTCCACCGATTTTAGATAATGCCCATATTGCTTGTGTATGTAATTCTTCGTCGGGTGAAGAGCTATCCATAATTTCAATAATTTGCTCTTTCGCAGATTCGATCTCCAATGCTCCAGCAGCTTTAATTGCTTCAATTTGGATGTCAGGATCGAGGTCTGATAGTTTCTCTAACACTGCTTTTCCCCACATATTATTTGCTGATCTGCTGATGGCCAATAGCGCTGAAAGATGCCACTTCTTATCATTCATTATTAATGCGCTAGTGATAAAGTGATTCACTTTTTTGTTGCTGGAATAACCTAAAGATTCAAGAATCCTCTGTTTGATGGGGTCATCATCGGTTTTTAAATATTCATCAATTAGTAAAGCTTGAACCATATTTGCTGATTTTTCTGGAATTTCTTCAAGCTCGCCTAGAAGTACAAATTTTCCGAGAGCTGAAGCGGCAGACGCGTTGACCTCGGAGTCGGAATCGTTTTGTAAAAGGTTGATGAAGATGGGGATTAATTTAATATTGGTGCATTCCCATAACAAAGGAATTGCCTGGCTTCTGATGCGTGGATCATCATCTTGCAAAGCAAAATAACCAAAATCATCACAGGAAGCGAGAGTGTTGGCTTCCATCAGAGATTCTAAATCTTTCAGGAGGTTGCATTTTCTCTCCCTATCAACTTCAGGCCAAATAGATTTTATTTTTTCTAGATCATCCAGGGATATATCTGAAAAAAAGAGTAAAAACTGTGAACTAAATGGCTTGCTGTTATCTAGAAGGTTATTAATTACATCATCAGAAGAATACTCTATGTTTGTTTCCATTTATACTTTTTATGGTAACACAATTGGATTAATTATGTCTTGATAAAAAACATATCCCATCAATATCAATAATCCTGAGTAACCAATAAAATGGATAAGGTTCTCATATTTCACCGGTACTCTTTTCCCGAAGAAAATCTCAGGAAGAATAAAAAGTATTCTTCCGCCATCAAGTGCGGGGATGGGGAGTAAATTTGAAAAACCCAGCGATATAGAAATTATGCCAAAGAACCAAGCAATATTAATAATAGCTAATGAGGGATCATCCTGCTCGATCACCCTCTCGTCTTCACGAACTTGAGAATAAACATCGTAGATGCCCTTCGGAGATAGCATGCGTGTTTCTTGAGGATTCACATCCCCTCTGAGAAGCATTCCCGGGATCGATAATAACAGCTTGCCTTGTTCAAGAGCAACTCTACCTCCCATTGGTATAGCCCCTAAAAAACCAATGTCTTTGGTTGGGTTTTGCATGAATATCCCTATTGCTCCCTCGCCTTCTGGTGGGTCAATTCTGGGAATAAGGACTATTTCTTTGATTTCATCATCTTGAAGGATTGTAAGTGCAGTTTCTTTACCAAGATTTTCTTGAACCATGGTGATAACTTGAAATATCCCTGTTATTTCCTTTCCGTTTATACCCTGGATAATATCAGTTTCTTTTAATCCAGCTTCTGCCGCGGGAGATCTTGGCGCAATTCCCGCGATTTCTACAATGCCAGGTTGTGGGATTCCGGTTTTTGAGATCACCAAGCTAAATAAAAGAACTCCAGTTAATATATTCATGAGAGGTCCGGCTATTAATGTGCCCATCCGTTTCCACTTGTTTGCTTTGTAAAGACCTCCCTCAACATTCGGGTCGTCTTCTCCCTTGAACCTTACGAATGCTCCAAATGGGATTAAATTTATTGTGAAATCTGTACCCTTCCAATTAAATAATTTTATTATCTTGGGAGGATATCCAAAACCAAACTCTTCGGCTTGAATTCCAAAGAGTTTTCCAACAAGGAAATGTCCCAGTTCGTGAACCAGTAAAAGGATACTCAGGGCTGTAATGAATTCAATTAGACTTAATAAGGAATTATTTATCATATGAAAGAATTATAATGCCCCCATTGGATTTTGATGTAGGAATTATATTAATTTGGACTTGTTGATTGAATAACGCTCGCGCCGCTACCAGAAGGTGATTTGAGGATTTCAATAATTCCTGGAATGTCCCGCAAATTCTCCTCAACTTTTTTATGGCTTTCTTCCGTACAGATAATATGTACGTTTGAACCTGCATCGAGAGTATATGCTGCGGCAGTACCTTTAAGGCGCATTTTCTTAACTTCATGCATGATCAATAATGAAGTTGGCTGCCAGTATATGATAGGCGGTTCTGAGGTCATCATAACCGCGTGCATCATGTTGCTGTCAAGTTCGATGATCTCTGAAAGAGCTCCAAAATCCTTTTTAATAATCGCATTTCTACAAATGTCGAGCCGGCGCGGAGCATCTATGATTCGGACTTGCTGCAGCGGGCTTGAATCTGCCATGCTGTGTCCTTTAGTAGAGCTCACCTCTTTCGGCTTACTTTCAACAATGGCAATACAATCCCATAGAGGCCAATGATTCTCGCGGGCGATAGTTGTCGCATAAGAATCTTCATGCCTGCTGCCAGTTTTCCATTCACAGTAACCAGGAGGGATAGAACGGCAAGCAGAGCCTGATCCCAATCGGGCGATAGCAGATAATTCCTTTTGTGGTAGATGAAGTTCGTATAAATGTGCGATCGCGGTGGAAAGGGCTGCAAAGGCGGAAGCAGAAGAGGCGATGCCAGCGGACATTGGAAAGTTGTTTGTGCTTTTAACTTCCAGGAATCCATCTTGCTTGTAAATCTTTCTGATGAGGTCTAAATATTGCTGGATACGGTGCAATGTGGGGCCTGTCTGCGCTGCTCCATTTAGTTCGAGGCAGTCATTTATTAAATTTGGGTTTTTAGCAACAGTGGTGTTTGTGTTCAAGCCAGCCAGATTCATAGATATGGAACCATTGGAGGGGAGTCTCAGAGAATCATCCTGGTTTCCCCAATATTTTATGAAGGCGATATTTGGGTGTGCTATGGCTGTAACTGAGTAAGTTTTCACTGGGGGGATAATGGTATTTTCTATCTTGAAGAAGATATTTGAAGGATGTCGCCTTCCTCATTCGCTTTCACTTTAATTGAAACAGAGATTGTATGCCCGTTTGCTGTTATTGTGCTGCCGATATACTTGAGGATTGTTGAACCATCGGGCATTTTTTGTGTCTTTGGAGGGGTATTATTAAGATAAGGAAATTGTTTGAATACCTGATCACTTACCTTTTTTATTGTATTTAAATCCATAAGCTTAATTAGTATGTTTTGTTTAAATTATAACCTTTCCGTAGAAATGCGGGTACTTCTAGTGTGTCTTCGTAATTATCTAACGATTTGGAATGCATCAAATTTTCGTTACTATTAACTGAAACGCAATCCTGTTCGATTAATTCGGTTGGTTTGTGCTTATAATCATCCTGGTAAAGTAATGGTGTAGCCCCTATACCAGTAAGTAAAATCGAAACCATCACTTGGTCATCACCTGTTTCCGTTTGTTCAATTACTGGTATGATTTCTGTATACTCACCAACTATTTCTTTTAAATATTCAATGGCAAGGTCAATTTCATTGATTTTTAAGTCACCCGTTAATTTAATTATGATCCCTTGTGCTTGATGAATTGGCGTTTTTTCAAGTAGGGGGTGTGTTAATGCGTTTTGTATTGCAGAAATAATCCTTTCGGTTCCCTGTCCATAGCCAATTGAAATATATACACCCCCACCATTTTTCATTAATTTGGATATATGTGAGAAATCAATGTTCAGCAAACCATGGTTATTCAAAATCCCAGTTATTCCTTGAATTCCCTTGATGAGGACGTCATCTGCCATTCCAAGAGCGGTTTTTATGGGTGTGTTTGGTGCAGCAAGGTCTACTAAACGATCGTTTGGGATAGTAATTAAAGTGTTTGTGAAGGGCTGCAAATTGATTGTTGCCTCGTAGGCAATACTCTTCCTTTTTCCTGCCTCAAACGAGAAAGGTAATGTGACTACTGAAATTGTCAAGATATCCAGTGATGCGGCAATTCTAGCTGCAATCTCAATTGCTCCAGAACCAGTTCCTCCTCCCATCCCTGTGGTTAAGAATAAAAGATCTGAACCCTGAATGCATTCAATCAAATCATTGTAATTTTCTTCAGTGGCTGTTTTCCCGGTTGAAAGATCTCCTCCTGCCCCATGCCCATTGGTGGTTCTGGTGCCTAACCGGATGACTTTATCAGCTCTGCATATAGATAGAGAATGAAAATCCGTGTTAGCAGCAATCAATTCCACACCTTCAAGGTCTAAAGCGGAAAGGCGGGAAATTGTATTGCACCCACTCCCACCCAGTCCGAGAACTTTGATCTTATTGGATAGTGATTTATGTTTTGGCTGGCTGTGATTGTTCATGCTTTTCTACTCGCTTTGTAATTCTGCTATTTCGTTTGGGAAAATAATCTTAATA
Source organism: uncultured Pelolinea sp. (assembly GCA_965195205.1). Classification (GTDB taxonomy): domain Bacteria; phylum Chloroflexota; class Anaerolineae; order Anaerolineales; family Anaerolineaceae; genus Pelolinea. The sequence goes on from CBDAFG010000092.1 coordinate 63,013, forward strand.
ATGCAATTTTCCGATAGGGTTTCTATTTCATCGGATAAAAATTCTTTCTTCTTATCGGTTATGAAAAGAATATAGGCTGCATTTGCAGCTTCGACTTTTGAAAAACCTAAATGAGGTTTAAATTTTCTAATATAAGGATCTAATTTCTCAAGCAGGTTGGGCATATCTTGTTTTAGCGAATCGGAAAATAGGATATAGCGCCGATATTTGAATTGAAATTGTTTAATCGGAATATTTATTTGGGAAGGGGTTTTTTCAGTTTGCAGGATGGGAACATTACTGGTTAATCCTAAAGTTAGTGCAGGAGGGAGAGGAAAACCTTTTGGAGTGAACCACCTATATGGAAAATATTTCTTTTCAGTTTGTGCGGAGAGAACGAAAAAATTACATCCGATCACCTCAGGTGGAATAGGAGACAATAGCTGTTCAGGGTTTTGGTGGTCATACACATTTTTTCCGTTTAACAAATTTGTGATTGCAAAAGAGATATCTGTGTGTGCAGTGTCCGCTGAATTTTCTGCGAAACAGCCGTTTGGAATTCCCGCTTCTAGAATAATAATTGGCAATTTTTTGCCGAAAACTTTCTCTGATAATTCCAGATACCATTCGTATGTCCTGAAACTCTGCTGATTTTGTGTGTTTTGCTTTTTCTGAAAGGGTTTAGTTTTCGGCCATTTATTCTTTCCGCCAGAACCCCATTCGATGGAACGCCCCCAATCCCAACCAAATGCAGATAGGACCAAATTATTCTTGATTTGGGGCGTTGTATGTGCAAGACCTTCTAATGATTTCTCAATGAATGCAAGATCCCAATAATCGCCGCCAGGGAAAAGCGGGGAGAAAACAGGTTTGATGCGGTTTTCCACACAAAGTTGTGCGAAAGGAATGAATAATTTTAGATGTTTTTCAACAATATCGTGCGTATTCCATTTGATATTACCCCACTTTGATCGCAGATTTGGCTTTTCGAATAAATATGCATATTTAACACCCCATTTTCCATACACATTTAGTAAGGTGGTGAGGTTTGAAAAATTAACATCTGAACAAACATCTTCATTGAAATTAATTACTAGACTCACGCCAGCTTCGGAAAAAGTCCGGATGAATTCTTCGGGAATAGCGCGGTCTTTTGGATTTTGAATAACTAACCATTTTGCATTAATTTCCTGTAATTTATGAGCCCATAAATGAGAATCAGCGGTTTTAAAATGTTCAACATCAAGGAAATAATGAAATCCAAGTTTATTTGAGGTAAAGGTCTTTTCTTGTGTTAAATGATCCATTGGTTAATTGGAAAATCCTTAAAATAATTATTAATAATGGTGCAAGAAGAATGCCATTCATATGATGGCCAATCTGCTATAATCGCTTGCATGATACTTGTAACAGGCGGGACCGGGTTTATCGGATCAAGAGTTATTCTTCGACTGGTACAATCTCAGCTCCCATTAAAAGTATTATTACGACCTCAAAAAATAATTACAAAACTACCCCATGATCTTGCGTTGGATGCGGCGGTTAGCAGTCTAAAGGACCAAAGAAGTTTGCGAGCTGTTTTAAGTGGGGTTAAAACCGTCTTGCATTTTGCCAGTGCGGAAAACGAGAAACCACATCCCAACTTTGAGGATGTGGACGTGATAGGAACAGAGACTTTAATTAAAGCATCGGTTGATGCTGGCGTTGAAAAAATTCTTTTTCTCAGTCGAGTTGGCGCGGATAATAATTCAATATATCCAATCCTAAAAGCTAAGGCATTGGCTGAGAAAGCGATCAAGAACAGCGGGTTAGACTATGTGATCTTACGATTAACGGATGTGTTTGGAGAAAACGATCATTTTACAAACCAACTAGCAAATTATATAAAAGCAGCGCCAGGAATTGTTCCTTTACCTGAAGGAGGACGAACAGTCCACCAGCCATTATGGATCGAAGATCTCATTTCATCTATTTTTCTCGTTATCGAAGATGATCTTTTCCGCAAATCAATATTTACAATAGGTGGAGGCGAATTTTTGGAATTTCGCTCAATCATTGAAATAATTATGAAAAAGATTGAGAAGCGAAAGATGCTTTTTACTGTTTCCCCTGCATATTTGCGCTTATATAATTTATGGTTTAAGCAGAGCAGAGGCGGCTTTCCTTTATCAAGCACCTGGCTGGATCTCTTGGCAGTTGACCGAACATGCGCATTAGATTCTTTACCGAGGACTTTCAAACTTTTACCGGCTCGCTTTAATAATCACCTGGATCACTTGTAGATTAATTCTTTATTGATAAACCAAGTTAATTTCGAAAACCCTACATTCATACGGCGATAATTTCACTGAAATCTTTTGTTCTTTAATTGCCGAATAAGGAATTGGAATTTCCTTTTTTGTATAAAAATCTACAAGTACGGTGGAATTGTTTTCAGGTGACTCAAGTGGAGCTTTAATGAACCCATCTGATTGTTTGTCAACATTATTGTAGATGACTAAGCTGTGGTAGGCATCATTTTGATTGGTGTAAGCAATTACATCATTGTTGATATTTCCTTCGGTGAAATAGCAATCATGTAGTTTGAAGTTTTTGGAGGTAGAATACCTAAATCGATTTTCAAGCAGTGGCTGGATCTGTCTTATATGTCGAGAGATAAGCTTTTCATCTGGAGTTTCTTTAAAATGCGGTTGGTGGAAATCCATTCCATACCTTTCTCTGTATCCCTCAAATTGTCCGTGCCCAAACATAGGCAGGCCAGGCATTGTTGCTAAAAGTGTACATATTCCAAAATATTTTTCTTTATTCCCGAATTGATTAATTGCAGGTTCCTCATCGGGAGTAGATTGATAATTTACCAATCTCTCTAGAAATAATGGATCTATTGCGATCATGTCCTTGATACATTGTTTGAACTTTTTGTTTTCTTCGTCTCGTAATAAATTCATGAAAGCGCTGTTATAAACGCGATCCATCCCTAGATGCTGGATGAAAAAACCTTCCATCAACCAAAATGCTTCAGCAATCAGAAGTGTGTTTGGTTCTTTCTCCCGGATATTTTCCAGCACCTCAATCCAAAATTCGCGAGGCATCAGGTGGTCGAATTCTGATTTTTCCATGTTGTTATTGGCTCTTGTGGGGATAAACTTGCTCGCGCCTGTATTTGGAAACCACAACCGTTTATAGTGCTGCTTGGTTAACGTCATTGCTGCATCGAGCCGAATAATGTCAAATTTCCCCGCAACATCCAAAATGACCTCTCGTACTGCCGCGCGAGTTTCCTCATTTAAATAATTCAATTGAGCGGTATCATTCCACGGCATACTGGTACCATCGTTGCCGTGATAAATATATAAATTCTCTTCTGATGAAGAGTTGTTGCTAAACTGGAAAACTTCAGCCGCGCCAGTCTGTGTGTAATACCCTTCTTCTATTTGAATTTTTGCGCGTGGATCAAGGGAAAGATTAGGAGAGTTATATTTAAATACTGAGCTTGGGTTTTGTTTTGATTGAATAAACCAGTTGGGATGATCAACAACCCATGGGGAATCAATTCCTGTGTGATTGGGTACCATATCACATCCTAATTTTAGACCAGCATTATTCGCTTTTATTTTTAACTTTAAATAGGCTTCTTCACCGCCTAAATCATTTGTGATGCGGTAGTTAAAAATAGAATAGGCAGATGCAATGGCGTTTTTCTTCCCATAGAGTTCTTTGATCTTTTTTGAGGCTGGGCTGCGTTCCCAGATCCCAATTAGCCAAAGGCCATTCAACCCATAAGATTTCAGCGACTCTAATTCTTCAATGGGAATTTGGTCAAGATGTTCAATTGGCTTATTATATTTTTCGGATAATTGGAACATCCAAACAAATGTGTTCTTTGCGATGAGTACAAGATTCTGTTTCCAGTTGTTTTTGGTTGATTGATCTTTTTTCATGTATTACCAAATGGATTCCTGAGGAAATTTAATTGTAATTAATGTGATTAATATGATTCTATCTTAAATTAATTCCGGGATCGCAAAAATATCTTTCTCTTTGCCTTCATCTGTAAGGGCTTGAATGATCTCGCGAGCAGCAATCAGAGAGTTAATCGACTTGTGGGTATCGGGTTCACTCCACCGAAATAACTTCTGAATTTCTTTAACAGTTCCCGTTCCATTTGATTGAAAGTATGAACGCAAGATAGTATTAAAGGCCTTCTCTTTGTTGATTTGTAGGGATCGTTCAATTAGTTCTGGAAATACGCTATGAACCGTTTGATAAATATATGCATATTTCCATCTGCCATTTTGTGAGATACCAGATGGCATGATGCGAAAATCGCGCTGCAGCAATTCGAGCGCGCGGTTAAACCTTGAAGCATTTTCCGGTGCTGATAAATTTGATTGAGTGCGAAGGGTAATTGTATCCAATGGGCCGGAGAGAGTTAAGGCCTTAAAAATCTGCTTCTCTTCCGTGGAAATTTTCCCTTGTTTGTAAATAAAATTTACATCTTCTAAACATTCGTGTACGCTTTGAGAAAGCGCAAAAAAATAAGGGATCAGATTGAGGGAGATGATCGTACTTCTCCGGTGTAAAACTTTCGCATAAAACCATTTTTTCTTCCCGAGCAAGTTGTCTTTCCATCGCCATGTGATATGCCCGGGATCGTCGTGGTTGTTAGGAACAGGACGATCTCCTGCTACCCCACACCACAAACTTGGCAGATCTATACCCTTAATTGGCCAAAAGAACACAAAACCTCGTTCGTTAATAAAATTTAGCGCATCCTTAATGGTATGCAGCCTTATATTTGGATTGAGTCGATAGGTGTTTGATCGGTATTGATGGATTTGTTTTTGAGTAATATTTTTTTTAGTTTTCATTGGTGAGAACATGAGTGATGATATTTGAGCCACTGCCACCAATATTTTGCGCCATCCCAAAAACAGCCCCTTGCACCTGGTTTTTTCCAGCTTCTCCACGCAATTGTTGAATCACTTCTACAATCTGATACATACCTGTTGCACCGACAGGGTGACCGCGTGCTTTTAGCCCTCCCATAGTTGCGACGGGTAGGCGCCCAGTCAGCTGTAATTCACCTTCCAAAGCTAGATTAGGAGCTTTCCCCCGAGCAGCGAATCCACAAGCTTCCAAGGATAAGGCAGCCATGATTGTAAATGCATCATGATATTCAAAAAGATCAATATCTTTTTCTGTGATACCAGCTTGACTGTACGCTTGTCTTGCGGATCGTTCAGCCGCTGATAACCATAGAGGATCCTTCCGGGAATGAACTGCGATAGTATCGCTGGCGGCAGCGGAGCCAGCAACATAAATGATTTTTTGATGCCCATAAGCTTCTATTGAATCGTAAGGAACCAATACAACTGCTGCTGCACCATCTCCAATGGGGGAGGCATCCATTAATGTTATTGGATCGCATATAACCGGTGAACTAATATATTGTTCTTCTGATAATTCTGAGTGAAATCTGGCATGAGGGTTATGTAACGCGTTTTTATGCGCATTAATTGAGAATCCTGCGAAATTGGAATGGTCCCAATTGTATTCGTACAGATAACGCTGCATGAGAAGCGCATTTAAAGCTACAAATGAAACCCCTTGGCTTGCTTCCCAATCTGCATCGGCTGCAGTGGCTAAATTTGCCGTGATCTCAGCGTTTGGGGAATCCGTCATTTTCTCAACAGCGGCTGCTACCGCAATATCCACTTCATTAGAAGCAACTGCTAAGATAGCTGCCCGGAATGCCGCTGAACCAGAACTGCATGCAGTTTCAACCCGGATGCTTTCAGAACCTCGTGCGCCAACCCAATCAGCAATATATGCCCCGACATTTTGTTGCTTGTTTGCTGATGCGGACATCATATTTCCGATGAACAGGGAATCGAATTTATTAATATGAGCGTCTAATAATGCATCAAGAATTGAATCCCCTGCTAATTCTTTAAGAGACTTTTCCCAATGTTCAGAAACAATGGTTTGGCCGATACCAATCACTGCTACTTTTCTCATTTACTCTCCAATTGGAATTTCACCTAATTATAGATAATAAAACTATCATGGCCTATCAATTCTTGAAGGTGAGGTTGGGAGAGTACAATTGTTGAAATTGGAGATTTTTTAGAATGAGAATAATTGATATTTCTATTCCATTGTCAGAAAAAACACCGGTCTGGGAGGGTGACAGAGGAATCAGCATTTCTCGTGTAGCCAGAATTGAGGAGGGTAGTGATTTCAACGTTTCGCGGATAGAACTTGGGGTGCATGCAGGGACACATATTGATGCACCCTTTCATGTGTTCGAAAAGGGTAATACTGTCGACCAAATTCCATTAGAGACTCTGATCGGCAGCGTTCAGGTAGTAGAAATTCCTGATGGAATATCTGTAATAGATAAAAATTGCTTGATGAAATTAAAGTTTCAAGATGGAATTGATCGAATTCTATTTAAAACATCAAACTCGTTTTATTGGGAGACAGATCCATTTTCTTTTAATCGAGAATTTGTGGCGGTAAACTCTGAAGGTGCCAAGTACCTTGCAGATATGGATGTGAGGTTGGTAGGTGTGGATTATTTTTCAGTTTCCTCTTTCAACGATCTAAAACAACCTCATGTGACCTTGTTGGACCGTGGAATTGTTTTACTTGAGAATATTGATCTCAGGCGAGTGGAGCCGGGGATTTATGAATTAATCTGCCTTCCGATGAAAATCATTGGAACAGATGGGGCGCCGGTAAGGGCTGTACTAATTTCAGGAAAATAATTTAAATTTATTTTTAATAAATTATTTAGGGTTACTTTTTAATTGATTTGTTATACTCAGCACCATAAAAAATTAATCATATTCTGGAGCAAATTATGGATTTAAAGGATTCAAAGCAAATTGAAAAAGTAATTATTTTAGGAACCGGTCCCGCCGGTTTATCAGCAAGTTTGTATGCAGCGAGAGCTAATCTCAATCCGCTAGTTTTAACAGGTACTCAGATTGGGGGGCAGGCTGCGTTAACTGATCGGATTGAAAATTACCCAGGATTTCCTGAAGGTGTAGGTGGGGCAGAATTGGCTGATCTATTTCAGAAAAATGCTGAACGATTTGGCACGCGGATAGAATATGATACAGCAACAGAAGTGGATCTTTCTTCGAGGCCTTTTGTGGTTAAGACGTATAGTAAGTCATTTGAAACGCAAACTCTAATTATTGCTACTGGTGCTACTCCCAACAAATTACGTATACCTGGAGAAGACGAGTTTCTAGGAAAAGGTGTGTCGTACTGTGCGACCTGCGATGGTTGGTTTTTTAAGGATAAAGCGGTTATCGTTGTTGGCGGAGGAGATAGTGCTCTTGAAGAGGGGATTTTCTTAACACGATATGCTTCTTCAGTGAAAATCATTCACCGCAGAGATGAGTTGCGGGCTGGTGCAATTTTACAAAAACGCGCTTTGAGCAACCCAAAAATTGAAGTTGTTTGGGATTCAGTTGTTAAAGAAGTAAAAGGCAGTGATGGTGTTGAAAAGGTCGAAATAGAAAATGTGAAAACTGGAAAGCGGAGTGAATTATTAACGGATGGTTTCTTTGTTTTTATCGGCCATAAACCGACAACAGAGCTTTTTAAATCCCAGTTAGAATTGGACGAGAAGGGCTATATCATCGTTGATAAGAGAATGCGCACTAATATTCCAGGGGTTTTTGTTGCAGGAGAAGCGTGTGATCCTCTCTACCGCCAGGTAATCACATCGGCGGGAATGGGTGCTATGGCTGCGATAGAAGCGACACGTTTACTGGAAAGTTAATTCGAAAAAGAAAAAGCGAGGTGAATTTTCACCTCGCTTTAATCTTGTTTTCTAAGGCGATTGAGTAGCTACCGCGCCGATTCCGGACCAAGAAAATACTCTTGGATTACTTTGAGAACCAGCTGGAACCCAGATAGTGTCTCCTTCATCTGTTGTTCCGGATTGCCGGACTGGCTGCACCCACCACCTAATGACATGGGGCGCGTTTTCTACTGGTCGGAAATTCGCTGGGATATTATATTTTGTATCGCTCGTGTAATCTACCAGCTTTTTACCTTGTCCTTCAGTCAGATCTTCAATTGTAATCGCGTAAAGTTCATTCTCTAATAAACCACCGACTGCAGCCCACTGAAGTGTTACGGATTCATTGTTTCCTGTGAATACTGCGCCATCAGCAGGTAAGAGCAGGTTGGTTGGTGGATACGGTGGTGGTAAGGTTGGGGTTGGGGTTGGACCAGCTGTTGGCAAACGTTCGCAAAGAGGAATGGTGATAATTTGGTCTGGATATATATTGTTCGAAGGAAGGCCGTTGTAAGTTTTGAGGGTTTCTACAGAAACCGCGTAATTGGCCGCGATTCCGCTCAGTGTGTCATTTTCGCCCACCCGATATTCGATTTTTTGGCAAGCAGATTCTGTTGCCTCCCCAACGCTTAATGTGCTTGTTGGCATTGGAGATGAGGTTGGAGTTGGTTGAGGGATTAGAATTGTTTGTCCAACAGTTAAAACACCGCAGTTTGGTGGAAGATTATTGATGTCAACAATGCTGTTAATCGTCACCCCATAGATTACAGCGATCAAACTGCATGTATCATTGTCACGAATCTGATATTCTATAGGAGGGAGAGGTGTATAAGTGGGTTCTGGCGTGAGAGTAACTGTAGGTGTTGGGCTTTGTTCAAATGTTGGTGAGGGGCTTGCGGTCGCTGTAGGTTCTGGAGGAGCAACCTGGCCAGTTCCACGCAATATTAGGAAAATAATTCCGCCACCCACTGCAAGAACGATAAATAATAACCCAAGTGCAAGCGGGAGGCTTAGCGTGATATCTGGCAGCCGCTGTGAACGAACCGTTTTTGATTTCTTAGTGGCAGCAGATATGGTGAAGGTTCTCCCACAGACTAAACAGCGGTTCGCGTTTTCGCTTAAACGTGTACCACATGTTGGACAAATCTTGGATGGTGTATTATTTTCGGGACTCATATTATGATTATTTTAATCGAATTTATACTGAAAAAGTCGAGGAATTATACCATTGAAGTTAATAAACAAAGATTTTTCGAAAAACAGCAGGATTCTGGGCGATAAAAAATCTCTCAGTGTATATATTCATATACCATTTTGCAGGAAACGATGTGGGTATTGTGATTTTAATACATATGCAGGATTGGACCATTTGCTAGAAAAGTATGTGGACTGTGTGTTACAAGAGATTGCAATTCTCTCTCCACTGTACAATTCCGATCATGTTGTGAAAACGATCTATTTCGGCGGTGGTACACCAACCATCATGCCTGTTATATTTTTTTCAAAAATAATAAACGCAATTTCTAACCATTTTTCTGGGGAGAACGTGAGGGAAATATCTTCCGAGGGAAACCCAACAGAACTTAATGTCGATTATCTTTCCGGGTTGAATGATGCGGGTATCAACCGCCTGAGTATTGGTGTGCAGACGAGTATAAAAAAGGAACTTGAGATTTTAGGGCGATCTCAAAAACCAGAAGATGTTTCACGAACCGTAATGAATGCCAGGAATGCCGGATTTAATAATATAAGTTTAGACTTGATCTATGGCATCCCTACACAAACATTGAGAACATTTGAGTTATCTGTTGAATTGGCTCTTTCGCTTAAACCTCAGCATCTCTCAATTTATGGGTTGTCTTTGGAACCGTCAACTCCGCTGGCTCAAAAGATAAAAAATGGTTATGTCCCTGAGATAGATGAGGATTTGGCGGGGGATATGTATGAATGGGTGATGGATAGAATGCATTTGATGTGCTATAAGCAATACGAAATCTCAAGCTGGGCACTTGAAGACCCAGATATTGATTTCCGCAGTTTTCACAATCTTCAATATTGGAAAAACCAAGATTATCTGGGAATTGGGGCTGGTGCGCATAGCTTTGTGAAAAATCGCAGGTGGAGTAATACAAAATTAATCCAGGATTATGTCGAATCTATAGCCAACGAAAAACCATACTTAGATTTTGGCCATGCGGCGATTGCTGAACACAAACTCTTAAGTAAGATGGATATTATTAAAGAGACTATGATGATGGGATTGCGGTTAACGGAAGAGGGGATAAATACTGAGGAATTCGAGGAGAGATTTTCACTCAAAATCGACGATATCTATTGTGCCCAAATAAGAAAACTTATGGCTTTGGAGCTAATAGAATACAAATCAGTCAATCAGTCCAAAGTTCTCCGGTTAACAAAAAGGGGGCGGATAGTAGGTAATCAAGTGTTTTTAGAGTTTATTTAGCAGGAATTTGGTCAAACAACATATACGGATGTGTGGTGATCAGAAACAGACCCATCAGGGTAGGGTGTTGTCCACCGATATACCCATTTGGCGTCTTCAGGTTTCATGTTTACACATCCGTGGCTCATGGTTACTCCGAAATTGTTATGCCAATAAGCACCATGAATAGCGACACCGGTTCTGGGTTCAAAATATGAAACCCACGGCACTCCCGGTAATTCATAAGCCTCAGCATCCGATCGCAAAGTTCCATCTCCCATATGAACGGATGGACGCTTGTTTTGTATTATGTGATCACCCTTTGGGGTATTTGTTGGGATGAAGTCAGGGTCAATGTTTTTATTAGGAAGGCCCGTGGAAACCGGGAATTCTTTAATTAATTGATCCTTCTCATATATACGAAGTACTTGAAAATCAATGGAAATTTCAATGTGTTTATCTTTCGGCACAATATCAGGGTGAATGGGTGTGAGTTCTGACTCGTCCACAATTCGCAAATGCTCAGCTGGCACATAATATGAAAGAGTTAAAAGGGCATCATGAATTTCATAATATAACTGCCCATCCGGTCTTTCTATAATATCGAAAACCCAATGTGTTGAACCATAATACAGTGTAAAAAAAGGTTCCCAACCATTTCTGTTCTTAATACGATACGATTGTGAATATGGGACGGATAATTCCATTAGTAAGCCGCTACTTGGGAATGACCTAATAATTGGGTTCAATTGATTGCGGACTGATTGAACAAATGCACTATGGACATACCCTCCCCATACACGATACCAGACTGGGTTGTACCCAGGGCCATCATCAGAGATGACCATATCATAAATATTTAAAATGTCATCAAAAAATCTCTGAAAGAGAATCTGGCTGTTTTCAGATGGTTCTCGATAGATACTTAGGGATTCCGATGTTACCCGACCTAGGTGGATAATGTTTAATATTTGAGAAGCGGTTTTTTTTGGATATGGAAACGAGAAAGCCGTTAGCCCAAGGCTTAGATATTTCAAGAAGTTGCGCCTATCCATTTTTTTATCCATTAGCGGCGATTATACAATAAATTTATTTTAATAATACATTATCTTTCATTGTCAATTATCAATAAGTTTTCAGGATCTACCCTCAAATAATATGACCGAAAGGCAGATGTTTCTTTTAGAGAATTATTAATTTTTTGTTCGATAATTGATAATTCTGTCTTTGGCGGATTGGAAGCGATATTAATATTTACATTACCTCTCAAATCATAAGATGTGCTGATATTTCCATTTGCGTTGAACCAGGATAACCCTAAAATAATAATATCTTCAGTGCGACAAAGCTGTGCAGCGAAAGAATTAAGGCTGATGCTTGTGATCTTGTTGTTCAGGCAGTATTTAATTAACCCACCCAAATTCGTTAAGAAAGAATTCATCTCATCAGGATTTAATCGAAGTCCGAAGAAATACACTTTTTTTGCCTGTGCAGTTTTCAATAGCTCATTTAAGGTTTTATAACTCGGTGGCGCAGTGAGAATGATGAGCTCCTCTTTTTTCTGCAGTTGAGTTCGGTCTTTTGTTTCGATGCTCTGGGGTTTTATTAATCCCTCAAACCAAATCTGGATATTGTTTGATCTTTTAATAATTTTATCTAATGACCTTAATTCATCAGGATCATGCCGATGGTCTTCAAATTCGACCTGAAAGGTCAGTGCATCTAGCTGGGTTGAATTTGGAATAAATTCCCGGTGATTAATATATTCTAGAAAAACTGTGTTTTTTCCCCGATACTCATCTGGCTGAATATGATAAGCGATATCGACGCGGTCGAGAGGAATTGATTGAAATTCCGAATTCCATTTTATTACTTGTTGTGTGTTTCCATCTCTATCACGGAGTGTGATTTGTATATGTTTTTTAGCGCTGCCAAATGGTTTTATCTTAATGATCTCTAAATTTCTGCTAGCAAACACTGGGGGTGGATTTCCCTGACCAAATGGAGCAAGCTGAGCAAGTTCATTGAGTATTCGGTTCCCAATATTTGAAAAGGAAATATAATGATCAATATTGATTTCTTTATCACAGGAGATCTTTCTTGCCTGGTTTCGGACGCTCTTATTAAGATTGAAGGAGAAATCTGCAAGCTTTTCTGTTGGAAGTGAGAGGCCAGCTGCCATTGGATGTCCACCATACCGAATAAGATATTTCTCGTTTTCTCGAATTGCTGCGGTGATATCGATTCCATCAATAGAGCGGGCAGATCCGGAAGCTTTCTTGCCATCAATATTTAATAATATAACAGGTCGTTTATATAATTCAGCCAGATTACCGGCAGCGAGTCCTAAAACACCTCTTTCCCATCCTTTTCTTTGCAAGATGACCGCGAATTTATTTGAAGTTATTAATGATGGATCCTGTTTAATCATGTCCTGAGCAGATTGAAGGACTGCATTTACCGAAAGTTTACGCATATGATTGAGCTGTTCGAGACTTTTTGCAAAATCCGCACAATATTCCTTGTCAGTTGAAAGCAAGTATTTCACATTTTCATTCGCATCGCTCAATCGACCAGCTGCATTCAATCGAGGAGCCATGTTGAAACCAATTGTGTTTTCTGTGATCAGTGAATTATCATTTTTAGAGACAGATAACAAAGATTTTAATGCGGGTCGAAGGTTTTGGTTCATTTGCTTAAGACCCATCTGAGCGTAAAATCGGTTCTCCGATTTTAAAACTGCGAGGTCGGCAATGGTTCCTAAAGCTACCAAATCATAGAGGCCCTCAACGTTAAATCCAAATTTCCCTGTGATATTTAATGCTCGAATCACCTGAAATGCAGCACCAACGCCTGCCAAGTAGGATAATGGATGATTGGCAGGCAGTTGGTGTGGATTGATAATTGCGTATGCGCGGGGAAGAGATTCTGGAAGGGTGTGATGGTCAGTTATGATAACGTCAACCCTAATTGATTGGGCGTATTCGATCGATGCATGATCGGATATTCCTGTATCACAAGTGAGAATTAGTGTTGGGCCAAGCTTCAGGAATGATTTGAAGGCATCAATTTGAATGCCATGTGATTCTGTTGCTCTAATAGGGATGTGGAAGATGACTTTCGCACCCATTTGGGTCAATCCTTCTAATAGAATTGATGTCGAGGTTTGTCCATCGACATCAAAATCACCCCAAATACCTATTGTTTCGCCATTATTGATTGCATCAATAATTCTCTTAACTGTCAACTTCATTTCCGGGAAAGAAAATGGTGAAGTTTGCTGATATGCGCCAGGATCAAGATGTGCTTTGCAAGCTGCAGTCGTTCGAAGGCCTTTTTTTGCCAATTCATGGCTTAGGATAAGGCTTGTATCAAAAGCAGAAGAGATTTTTTTGCTGATAATTAGTGGCTCAGGATTGATCCAAATCATTTTTTAACCATCAAAATGTATCTCAGGTAATTCGTTGAAATCTTGAAATAAATTACGTTCATCTACACTGTAACTTTCAGACTCAATGAAGGTGCTTGCAGAAATACCGCGATTGCATAGCGATCTGTATGGACAAAAGCCGCATTTTTTCTCATCTTTAGTCAATATGAATTCCCCAGCCTTTTTTCTCTGCATTTCGCCTATTGTATTTTTCAGGAATTTGCGGTTTATCTCATGTGCTTCTTGTCCGTATTGAAAAACAAAGTTTTTTGTTGGGGAAGAAGGGTACCAATAGCGCATTGATATCTTTTCTGGGGAATAGTTAGTACCCGGAAGGAATTCGGTGGATATTTCATTCAATATAAAGGGATATAGAATAGATTGAACCTTTAATGCAAGGGTATTTTTCTTGGGAATGTATTTTGATGTTTTCCAATCAACAATATTTAATTCTTCATTCTCATTCAGATAAATCAGGTCATAGATTGCTGTGAATTTATCCTTTCCAATTTGAGCGGTTAGAGGAAATTCTGAAAAATGGTTTATTATTTTCAAGGTCTTATGAAAGGAAAGGAAATTATCAAACCAATTAATCATTATGTCATCGCAAACCGTTTTTTTTAATGTTTTTTCGGGAACACCAGAAAAAAACTGATGTACTAGATAATGGAATTCGTTTCCTCTTTTTATATTGGATTCGATCTCAATAATTGGTTCACTTGTTATTGCAGGCCAGGACTGATTGAGAACGTATCGTAATTCATACCGTCTTTCACAATCGATGAAATCCTGGATCTTCTTCGCGCTGAATGAAAACCTATTGCTGTCTATCATAATTATTTTCCCAATATTCTCTTAATTTTTGCAATGGCAGCGCTTCCACGCAGTCATTTTTTCTGCCGGTGTTCCATGTAAAGATTAATTCCTCTCGCGCGCGGGTTATGCCAACATAAAGAAGGCGTAATCTTTCAGCACAGTAATCAATGCGGGCTTTTTGAGTCGCATTATTGGTCGATTGTTGGACATCTGTCATTTCCCCGTTTGCTAATGAACTTAATCTCTCCAATGTCTCAGCTTCTAGGTTTCTCTGATCTATTACAAACCATTTTTCGGAATAATACGAATCAATTTCTGACGCCGAAGGGAAATTATAGTTGTTGACCGACATGAGATAAACTCGATCCCATTCTAATCCTTTCGCTTTGTGCATGGTTGAGACCACGATCTTTCCTTTATGAAGGTCCGGGTCAAATCCCATGTCCTCTTCAGAGAATCCATACATTCGATACTGATTTTTAGTGATTGCATCCAATTCTTCACAAAAATCGGGCAGCTGCCATTCGGGGTAATAATCCAATGACTTCTTGAGGACCATTGCGATTTTATGCGATAATGCCAGATCTGAAGGGTTATGAAATACCTCTGACCCAATCGTTATAATCATTTCATCAATGGGCAATAAGATAGAGCGTTGCCAGCCGATGAATCTTATAAAAATTGTGTTAATGATCATTATTTCAAGTTCATTAAAGTCCGATATATTCAATAGATGATTCACTCCATCGGGTTGGGTAAATATTTTTTCCGGGTTTGTTACTTTGTTGATTTGCTGCCTAATATGGCTTAATCCATCTTTATATTCATCATTGTCATACAAAATTGCAGCAATAGAATTGAAAGCGTTTAGTAGGTTCCTTCGCACATTTGGAGATGCAAAAAATTTGAGAACATCTCTCAAAACACTGGCTACATCCCTGGTTGCTTTACTCGTACTTAGCAATTCCACACATGGGGTATTTAGGCGGGTTAGTTGTTCGACAATCTTAGAACCGCGATAATTACGCGGGACTAGAATGGCCGCGGTTTTTCCGGGGTTTGTCCGGATCCATTTCTTTGCAGATCGTGCCACTGTTTCAATTTCTTCTTGTGGTTGTAACGCTCTATTGAAGAAAAAAATACCATCAGGATTATCGTCTGGATTTGGCTGCGGATCACCTTCAGGAGTCGGAATTATTAGTGGTATATCAAGCGCGTGCCTTAATTGTTTAACGGGGTGTTCGTTTTTTGTCCACAATATGAGAAAGTTTGCCAGATCAATGATGCTTTTCGTAGAACGGCCAGAATGAGGGAGGTTGACAGCGTGAACATCTGTTTCTCTTACGAAACCCCTCAATAAATCTGGATCAGCAGTAGTGAAAGTTTCAAAGATCGCCTGGTTAGGATCCCCAACGCGCACCCAATTATTTTGCCTGCTTGATAATAAGGCAAGCATTTTTTCCTGAATACGGCTGCTGTCCTGGGCTTCGTCTTCTAAAATAATTGGCCAGCGCGATTGTAGACGGCTAAGGAAATCTGGATTATTAATGAGGATGTCATATGCCAACCGAATAAGATCATTAAAATCAACAGCTCCCCGATCCTGGAGTGATCGTTGATATTCTGAATAGATGTGGTTCCCCATATTCAGCAGATCATAGCTGACTTTTGAATTATTAATTAATTCTCGCAAATGGGTTGGTGTTAATTGGGAGTCTTTTGCTAATCTAATATAGCTGCTGGCAATGGTTTGGATAAGTTTTCCCCAATATTTCTTATTGTCAGAAGGAAGAATGTCGTCAGGAGAATAATTGGTTAGAATTTCATTGTTCAACCGCATCCAGTTAGTGGCGGTGAGGGCAAGAATATCACTGCTAGCTCGTTCATCAGCAATGGAGAATTGGTTGTCTAACCCTGCCAGATGTGGTTGTTCGCGAACAATATCATAAGCCAGTCCATGCAACGTGCGTACTCGGTATCCTATACCAGGAATTAATCCGTATGCTTTTAAGAATTCAGAAATTTTTGCTGTAAAGTTGTTGGCTGCTGAATTCACTAAAGTAACGACCAATATCTCCTGATCATCTTTAAGTAAATCACCAGCAATTAACTTCGCGGCTAAGAACGAGAGTGTGTGCGTTTTTCCACTTCCGGGAACAGCCGTGATGCCCATTCTCCCGCGTTCATAGTTAGATACTTCCAGTTGCCCTGGACGGGGACTAAACACTGTCTTCTCTCCTGAAATGGAGATTGCGCTTTTTATATAGCTGTATTGTCTGCAGAAGCGGTCCGTGATTATTGGATCCGTATTCATTGATTTGTACACCAGCGGCGATCACTCCTGTTGTGCAGCGGTTTAATAGTCCATTTACTAATCGTCCCATTACTTTTTGATTGTTTTCGTATTCTTCTTGTTCAGTCCAAGATGCCCCACTTACCCAATTTTTACGAAAAACGTATGGATTTGTAAGTGGTTGATACAATCTTTCCCACCAACCAAGACTGCCGATATCCAGCCAGAATTGAAAAGCAACAGATTGATTTCTCATCAAGAATGTATAGGCGGGTGCGATTAGAACCGCATTTTCATCGGTCAAAATATTGTTGAATGCAGCCGGAATAAGCCCCTGTTCAACACTCTGGATATATTCTTTTCCAATAAGAGGAAATTCATACTCAAATACTTCTTGCGAAAATAATCGAAAAGACCGTAAAGATTGAATTAATTTTGCAATAATATGTGCCGCATAAAAATCGATATGAAATTGAAATCCATCTTGTGAAAGTAGTTGTCCATATAAATTTTGGAAGAAAATATCCAGCGGTTTGGGTTCGTTTTTTAAATATTCTATTAACCAATTTCGAAGAGCTTCGATTTTTTCCCCAAACCGGAAAGTGATCCTCTCTTTTAGTTGAATATTATTGATAGCGTCAAATGATCTGATGGGGCATTCATTTCCGCTCTTTGAAAAAAGGGTTTTTGTGATTAAGTCTGCGCGAATTACATCCAAATTGGGAATGAATTGCATAATTGAGTGGCGGAATTCAAAAAAAGAAATGGGTATCTTCCAGCTGGGATGTGAGAGTTTCGCGAATATTAATAAGGCTTTTATCTCAGGCGCGTTGATATACATACGAGAAGGCCGTGAAGTGGCTGTGGCAACGCCTAAGAATTTTAACTTTTCAGTCATGCTGAACTTCAATGAGTCAGACAGATATGGGGATAAAATTGCGATATCTCTTGGTTGAATTCCTTTGTCTATCAGATTTCGAACTTTTTCACATGTTTCTGAGATCATTTCAGGGTAAAACGTATAAAGCGTTAATTCCGATTTGTGTGGGATTTCATATCTAATGGAATTGTTTTTTTCTTTTTGAATGCAGGCCTTTAAACCAAGGCGGAAGCTTTTTAATTCTTCTGATATTGTAAATTCGTGCTTAAAATGATAGGTTGTTTGACATTCCTCTTTCAAACTGTAAGCACCCTCTGGGTCGGCGCCTAAAAATGACCGGTATCCACCGCCTTCATCATAAATCAATAAAGATGATTGGATAGACTTTGTCCATTCTTTTATTAGTTCATGGGCGAAGGGGGTGTCTTCTTCGAGGTTATCTGCAATTAGTGCATCGTATCGAGTATATAGATAATCACGGCAGCTTTTGAGCGGCCAGATGTAGTTCCGGAAGGAAGAAACGAGAAGAGAAAAATCTATTAGATTATTATTTAGACAATATTCTCGAAATAATTTCGCGCATTCCTGTACATGATCAAATGCGACATGTAAAGAGTTGGTATTGTTAGAGGTGGATTTAAGACGTAGTGCAATTTCATCAATAGAAATTCCAACCAGTGCAGTTTTGTTAAGGTTGTCGAGGATTTGGCTGAATAACCTGTTTCTTTCAATCGTAACGGACTGAAAATACCCTTTTTCAAGTAAAGGGTCAACGATTTTTGATAGACAATATTGGGCAGTTTCCAGTGAGAGAAAATTTGGGAGCTTTTCTGGTGATTTAAAACCTGCCTCCCCTGAAATAAGAGGCCAAAATATTTTTATTAGATCTTGGGATATTCCACTAACTGTCGTTATGGTTGGAAAACTGCCAGCATGGGATGGGTTTTCAAATACGAACTGCCTATATGGATTTGCAAGACTTTGTTGAGGGCAGATAATAAGTGTTTTGTACCCTGGATAATGATGGAGCAGTTTTCCTAATCTGCCGAGTGCCGTTGTTGTTTTTCCGGTTCCTGAAGATCCAAAGAGAAAAATTGAACCCTCTATGGGTGCTTGAATTATTTTTTCTTGATCATTGTTGAAGGTAAAATTTTCCATAATGGATATTATTGAATCAAGAAAGTGTTCAGATTGCGAGCCCATTGTGGTGTATTTTTTATTGAAACCTTTTTTAAGGGGTTGGTCCGTAATAATAAAGCGAACGGGAATAATCCTCCAAGAATGACAGGGTTGATAATATTTCCCTTTGAAGCCAATACAATATGGACAATGATCAAGGCGGTAATTAGGTATACCATATTGTGAATGCGTTTCCACCAAACACCCAATAATTTCTTAATCGTTTATAACGAAGATAGGGCGAGGTGATAAAACCTTCTGCAAGTTTTGTGGGTTGGGTTTTTCCTGTTGAGAATTCGTAAAAATTTGTGTAGCTGATAATATCTTCATACTTTGTTGCCGATAAACCCTGATCGTTCACCAGACTTTCAATTTCCTCGGATAAATTTGAATCTGGTGCTTCCACCTGATTCTCGGAGTTTGTATTGGCGACACAAGAGGCTAACAGGAAAGATGCAGCGGTGGTTTTAAATGCGCTCTTAATGAATCTGCGCCTGGAGGTATAAAATGTTTCAGGTGTAATTCTTGAGGAAGGTATTTCGTTTTTCATGGGATGGCTTTTAAATACCCTAATTAAGTGTCCAATAGCTGATTTCATCCATATAGATCGTGAATCCTGGCGTTTGCCTCGCGTTGATAAACAACCCAAAATGACCGCTATTAATTAATGTGGGTTCGTTAACCTCTTGAAGCAGATTGTTGTTTACATACAAGCGGATGATGGGTCCTTTGATCCATATGCCCAGTGTATTGGTTTGATTTGGGCCTTTGTGTATTTTTTCACTGGAGGGCATGCTTAAGAGCATGGATGACCCATTGTTTGACCAACGCCGGAGGTCATAATGCCCATCACAGGTGACATGAAAATAATACGCGAAACCACTTTCATAATCAGGAGCTCTCACAACAAGCCCATATTGGTCGTCGTTTGTACATTCTGCAACATCGAAAGTTGCCTCTAGATATGCATCCTGGAATGTGAGGTAAGTTAACCAATAGAAATATCCTTTTCCAACAGCAGCTGCTTTCATGGAAAATTTTCCACTGCTCATTGATAGGGTTATATTACCAATTTCGAGGTCGCCTGAATCAAGGCTCCAATATTGTCCAGTGGAAAGATCGTCATGCCACGTTGGCTGTCCTAGATCTTGTTTAGGATCATCGGGTGGAACGGGGGTGTTTGTTGCAGTTGCCGATGATTCATCTTGCGCTTCAGTAGTGTTTGACTCAGTCACTTGCTGGTTTATTTTTTGATCCAGGGCGGTTGCAGTGAGTGAGATGGCAACTTGTGTTGCAGTTTTATCATCAAATGAATCAGTGGGAAATGAGATCGAACACGCTAATACAGTTATTAAAACCAATGAAAACAGAAAGACTTTCTTCATGATCGTCCTCGCTTTGTGACCCTTGCATAATTATATAGGATAAAAAAACATGAAATCCTCTAAATTTGTATTTTGTATTCATGTATAATGCGGATGGGATGAAAATGAATGATTCTGGTAAGCCAGTCTTGGCGGTAGATTGGGGAAGAAAGCGGCTTGGTTTAGCTGTTAGTGATCCCACCCGGACGCTTGCTCGTCCGTTAGAAGTAATCGACCATATTTCACGCGGAAAAGATGCTGAGAGAATTTTGAAAATTGCTAAAGATAATCATGTAAGTATGATTATTGTTGGTGTGACCTATGGTGATGATCGTATGCCAACATATAATGGCCGGAGTGCAATGCGGTTGTTAGAAGAAATTAAGAATTTGGGGTCAATCCCGGTTGCTGCATGGAACGAGGAGGGCTCCACTCGCGCGGCTATTTCATCACGTATCGAAATTGGAAGTACAAGAAAAAAGCGGAAAGGGCATCTTGACTCGATAGCTGCTGCTATCTTTTTGCAAAATTTTCTGGATTTGGAGTCGGAAAAATGATTGGAATAGAGAAACAGAAAACGATCCTGGCTTTTTCATTGATCTTCGCTGCGGCCATATTTTTTACCTGTGTGTATTTCCTCGTTATTTGGCTGCCTTCCAGTACAGCCCAAATATTTGGTGAACCTGCCCCGGGGTTGGATATATCACATCGAATTATTCTTAGCGCTCGCTTGCTAATACATCGGAAGGATTTGACAACTAATCTTGAATTAGGTGATCGTCCAATCCCATTTTCAATCGAATCTGGCCAATCGGCCAGCATGGTTGCAGAAAAGCTAGAAATTACCGGAATCATTCCTGAATCGGATTCCCTGGTTAATTATTGGCTTTTTAAAGGACAAGACCGATTGATCCAAACAGGAGTGTATCTGATTCACCCGAATACAACTCCACTTTCAATTGCAATGAATCTGGTGAATAACTCTCCTGAGGAGATTAATTTTGCTTTCTTAGCAGGGTGGAGGAAAGAGGAAGTTGAAAACCTCTTGTTTAACACAAATGTTTTTCCACATGATATAGGTTTCCAAGAAGTAGAAATATTAAGCCTTCGTTCTTGTTTTCCACTAGAATTGCAATCATTATCTTCAATTGAAGGGTTTTTATTCCCGGGAGAGTATCAATTGGCAAAAAACCTTTCACAAGATGAAATACTTTGTTCTTTCACTGAGAGGTTTTTTGAATCAATTCCACCGAATTATCAAGAGTTGGTTAATGAACAAGGATTATCTTTTTATGAAGCAGTGATTCTTGCGTCAATAGTCCAAAGAGAAGTTATCAATCCAGAGGAAGCACCATTCATAGCTGGTGTTTTTATCAACCGTTTAAATGTTCACATGCTACTTCAAAGCGATCCAACAGTACAGTATGCGATCGCGTCAGATGCGAAACAATTGGATTGGTGGAAAAGCCCGTTGGAATCTAATGATCTACAGTTAGATTCCCCTTATAATACATATATAAATAATGGTCTCCCACCTACACCAATCTGCAATCCTGACCTAAACTCGCTTCTTTCTGTTGCATTTCCTGAGAAGACAAATTACCTTTTCTTTCGGGCATCTTGCGACCAATCGGGCAGCCATGTCTTTAATGAAACGTATCAACAGCACGTGGAAGCTGCGTGTGATTGATTTCTAAAAACAACAAAAAGGATCATGGCTTTTAGGTACGCAGCAAAAAATTATTTAAACTATCTGCTAACTATATCCCAGTCAATCAATTACGGAGAAATTTCAGCACCGATTATTTATTCTCTGGTAAGGAAATTATTAATTACCAGAGAGATAATTGGTATGGAGATCTTTTTTATTGGAAATTGTCAATCCCATAATTTGACTGGGAAATTTGTCAGGTAAGAAAGAAAATCAAACTATTCTTTCTTTTATAGATCGATTATTTTTAAAGTTAATATCTTTTATCCATTCAATGAGTTTTGGTGTGATTGATTTTGAACTCATTCTCCATGCCCAATTCCCCAGGGGAACAGAAGGCGTGTTCATTCTGGCATTATTTCTCAGATTGAGAAAATCTTGCATTGGCGCAATCGCGTAAACAGCAGGAGATTCCCAAATTGCTTGGATCATCAGATGGGCAATTTCCTCTTCATTTCCGCGGAGATATTGTGAACATGATTTTCTTAACGCGTCAGGAGAAGTGTTAAACCATCCCCTGGTTGGGGGATTGTCATGTGTCCCAGTATATGCCACGCAATTGATCGGAAAATTCTCGGGAAGATTTTCGCTATTCCCGCTTTCTCCAAATCCGAATTGCATAATTCTCATGCCCGGCATTTTATAATGATCCCGTAGTTCTGTTACTTCAGGAGTAATCACACCTAAATCCTCCGCAAAAAACGGGAGATCATTCAGGTCGTCTTTTATGGCATTGAAAAATGCGTAAGTAGGTCCTTCTACCCATTTACCATTTTTGGCAGTTAGAGAATGATTTGGGATCTCCCATGCTGCGGAAAAGCCCCTGAAATGGTCCAGGCGAATTACGTCGACCATTTGTCTCATGTATTTGACCCGATTGATCCACCAGGAAAATTTATTTTGTTTGTGCTCTTCCCATGCGTATAATGGATTCCCCCAAAGCTGTCCGTCAGACGAAAAATAATCTGGAGGAACTCCTGCTACTACGTAAGGAATTAATTTTTCGTCTAACTGAAAAAGGTTTGGATGGCTCCAAACATCAGCACTATCGTATCCCATAAAAATTGGAATATCACCTATGATGCGAATGCCTTTTTTAAGAGCGTATTTGTGTAATAATCTCCACTGAGAAAAAAAGACAAATTGGATGAACTTCTGATAGTTGATTTCATGAAAGTATTTTTCACGAAATTCAGATAGGGTTTTTTTATCTCGAAACCTAAATTCTTTTGGCCAATGTCTCCAACTTGATTGCTTGAAATTTTCTCGTATTGCCATGAACAGTGAAGAATTATCAAGCCATTTCGAATTGTCAGTTATAAAGCGCTCGAATTGTTTGTGGAGATGATTAGTGGCGTTTTGGTCAACGAATTCTTGAAATGCAATCTTGAATATTCTGTTTTTCCATCCCCCTACTAATTTAAAATCAACAGATTTATTTGGGAAGTTGGGATACTGTGCTATATGCTTGGGGGTTAGGAGACCGTTGTCTACAAAAAATTGTGGATCAATAAATAAAGGATTACCTGCGAAAGCTGATAAGCCCTGATACGGAGAATTTCCTTCACCCGGAGGATGATAAGGGAGGATTTGCCAGAGGTCAGTTCCAGTTTCATTGAGGAAATCGACCCAATCGTACGCACATTTTCCTAGGTCACCAACTCCATAGCAGTTGGGAAGGCTGCTGATATGTAAAAGGATACCTGCCGATCTTGAAAATTCCATATCTGATTGGTTTATTTAGTTACTCAATAACTCGTTATAAATAACCGCGTATTTTTTTGCTGACCTGCCCCACGAGAAATCTGTTTTCATACCGTTCATTTGAATTGTTTTCCATTGATCTTTGTTCTGGTACATATCCAAGGCGGTTTCTATACAGGTGATGAAATCGGAGGTTGTTGGGTTATTAAACAGAAATCCCGTTCGCTTTGTTTCTGGTTTTGTGATGATCGAATCTTTTAATCCGCCTACTGCATGAGCAATAGGGACACATCCGTACCGCATAGCAATCATTTGAGATAGGCCGCATGGCTCATATAATGACGGCATAAGAATCATATCGCCCGAAGAATACAACTTTCTAGCAAGTACGGCATTATATTCAATAAAAGCCCGAATTTTACTCGGTTGTTCACGTTCAAGTGCTTGGAAAGCATGTTCATACCCGTGATGGCCAGAGCCTAAGATGATAGCGTTCCAATTAAGGTGAGTAATGCTGGTTAGGGCATCTAATAATAGGTCAATTCCCTTTTGGTTTTCCAATCGCGAGATAACGATGAGCAATGGACGGTCAGTGCTGGTATTCAATCCCAGATCATTAAGCAGGGCAAATTTGTTCTTACTCCTCTGCCGAATCGAATTGAGAGAATAATTTTGTAAAATAAGTTTGTCAGTTGATGGATCCCATTGTTTTGTATCAATGCCGTTAATGATGCCAGTTAGCTTTTTTGTATTTTCAATGAAATAATTTTCTAACCCATATGCAAAATAATTGGTTTTTAATTCTTCAGCGTATGTGGGAGATACAGCGATAATCTTGTCGGCTGATGCAATTCCCATTGGTAATGGAAGATGTTCAGCCCACTCTGGAATGCAATCTGTTGAGATGGGATTTATCATGAAGTCCTGAAGTATTTTTTCACTCCCATACCCCATAAAGGGCATATTATGTATTGCTAAAACAGTTCGAATTGTTTTCCGGCGATCATTCACGATTTGCAGATGGTTTATTTGGTGGATTATTATTGCGGAATGCCAATCATTGGCATGTAAAATATCGGGCTGCCATTCTAAATGAGAAAGCATTTTTATGCACGCTATTGAAAAGAAAGCGAACTTAAAAGCATTTGTGTTTTGGTTTGAATCATACACGTTTGTTGATAAATTCTTTGGCTTGATTTGCCTGATGAAGTAGTAGGTTATACCGTTGAAAAGCGTTGAATAAATTGTCCCCGTGACTGTTCCTGATCTTGAATCTAAAGAAATTGAAAATTCTTCTGAAAGGGAAAATGCATCGATTGTTGATGAATCATGCAGGGGCAGAACAACCCGAATATCTATTTTGAGCCCATTATTCAGGGATAGAGCCGCCAAAGCGTTGGGCAGTGAGCCCGAGTAATCTCCAAGCCCGCCAACCTTGTAGAAAGGTTCTGCTTCAGAGGATGCAAATAGAACCCGAATAGTCTTGGTTTTCAACTTATCCATTATTAAGTTATCTTCCGATAATTTCCAGATAATCCTTGGTGATTTTTTCCTCTGCAGAAACGCCTAGATATTCAATGAGATTAATTATTAGATCGGATTTTTCCTCAGCATCAATCTGGCTCCATGTCCGCGCTTTAATTTCCAGAAAATAACCTAGTTTAGGCTTGATCAACTCATCAATATTGATAAAGAACTCCTCTCCTTCATAGTTCACTAAATAACGCATGCGGTCTTTTTCGATCTCGATTTCACCGGTTGGTTTAAAATACTCCTTATAGAAGCGCAAACTTTGGCTTGCTGGTGCAAGATATCTACTTCTCGAAAGAAGGACATCTTTTTGAGGATATTGATGTTCACGGGAAGGGCCAATCAATGTGAGGCGAGATCGAACATGCGATACTGTTCCATCATTTTCAATGAAGTGGTCTTCTCTAAAGCGCAAATTACTCTGTTCTTCATCCGTGAAGTTAAAGTATGTATCATATTCATGGTAATGGCGTGTTCGAATTATTTCCAATTCTCCACTCTCAATTTTTTCGATGATCGGAATTGGATTTTTAATTGAGACTTTTGCTTGCACTTCAAAACTCTCTTCCTTGATTGTTCCGCCGATAGCAATCAATTTGGAAATTACTGATTTTTCGCGTTTCAGAATGAACGCATCAATTTTCTTTGCGTATTCTTGACTTTGTTTAATAAGGTCTTTCTCGTCCAACCCGGGAATGACCATGTTATTCATTAACCATTTCCCGTTTACCATCACATCTTTCACGTCGGTTGATTTTGCAGCGTAAACAATTTGTGAATAAACACCATTCCTGTTATGTCTAAAATATGGACTATTGTGCAGGGTTGAGAGGTCGATTGTAATCAGGTCTGCACGTTTTCCTTTTTCAATGGACCCGGTGATGTCCCCGATATGCAGAGCTTCAGCGCCCATGCGAGTAGCCATCTCAAGCGTTTTGTCTGCAGGAATAGCTGTAGGATCACCACTTGTCCCTTTTGCGAGGAATGTTGCCAGGCGAATTTCTTCAAAGAAATCCAGGTCATTATTTGAAGCGGCTCCATCTGTTCCGATACCCACATTTAATCCGATCTCCAGCATGCGTTTCACAGGTGCAAAACCTGATGCAAGTTTTAGGTTGGAGGAAGGGTTGTGGGCAACACCAACATCTGCATGTTCTAAAGTGCGAATTTCACCTTCGTCAATATGAACGCAGTGGGCTGCGATAGTTTTTGCCTTAAACACTCCCTGTTTTTTAACATAAGGAACTACAGGCATTCCTTCCAGTTTGCGCATGTTTTCAACTTCTTCAGCGGTCTCAGAGATATGAATATGAAGAGGAATGTCATTTTCAACGGCCAGATTTGTGCACGCTTCTAAAATCTCAGGTGGGCAGGTATATGCAGCATGCGGTGCAACGGCAGGTATGATCAGTGGATGATTCTTGTATCGTTCAATCAGACCACGAGTAAGCTCGATCGATTCTTCATAGGATTGTGCGTCTGGCGTAGGGAATTTCAAAACAGTTTGAGAGCAAATTGCTCTCAAACCGATTCCTGCTGTAGTTTTTGCAACTACTTCTTCGAAATAATACATGTCATTAAAGCAGGTAACACCGGTTCGAATGAATTCCGCGCAGCCAATCTTTGTACCTAGCTCTACGAAATCTTTTGACACATATTCTCTTTCCACCGGCATAATATACCCAAGCAACCAGACTTCTAATCGGAGGTCATCAGCTAACCCTCGAAGAAGCGTCATAGGGACATGCGTGTGAGTATTAACTAACCCGGGCATCAGCACTTTACCACCACAATCGAATGTGGTTTCAGCAACATATTTATTTTCTATTTCTTCCTGCAACCCAACATCTATGATTGTGTCACCTTTGATTGCCACTGCACCCGGATCATACTGGTTGAGTAATTTATCCATTGTTAATACGATTGCGTTTGTTAGAATAAGATCAGCTTTTTTACCCATTATTCACCTTTTTCTGAATTATTATTTCCCGAATAGAATTTAATAAATTGTTTTCAATCCACGTATCTGCTAATACGTTATGTCCACCAAAACGGAGTTCTCTTTTGTTGACAGTTTGACCATAAATTATTGTCAATTGACAATCTGATTTATGATTTGAGCATTCTTTTAAGTATATTGCCATCGTTGGTCGTCTTGAATTATTGTACAACGAATAATCGGGTTTATTTTCCTGCTGATACATGCTTGAAAATTCCCTGATTTCTTTAAAGATGCCTTTCTTATTCAGGTTGGATATCAGACCTGTTTCTTTGGTATCATGGAAAAGAATAACGTGAATTTTTTCTTTTTCAATCAGGCGCGAAACTACGTCATGTAAGGTTTCCTGATCGAACCCATAAACATATTTATTGATTTTTTCAAGAATTTTCTTCTCGATTGGAGCGATTAAACTTCTTGCTTGGGATTTGTTGGATGCTTTCGCGGTAACCCTTATGTCAACCTGGCCAGGCTTTGCGGTTATTCCAACTGAGGGATTTTCTAATCTTTCACAATCACCAATTAATTCATCTACACGAGACTCACCAATTCCTGCGGTATGAATGATTCGGGAAATGGTTGTATTTTTTAAATTATAGGTTTTCTTTAAGAGATGAATTATGTTGTTGTTGAGTAGATATTCCATTTCTGCTGGAACCCCTGGGAGGCAGATTATGGTTTTATTTTTCTCAGAAATGTAAAAAGCAGGAGCCGTACCCACGGGGTTCTCGATAGGGACAGCATTTTGCGGGATAAATGCTTGCTTCTTGTTATTATCCGTAGGGATACGGTTGAAGGCTTTAAACCTGGATTGGATTTGTTCCCAGAGGTGTTCGTGGAAGATCAACTTTTCACCATACACATCTGCAACGGCCTGTCTGGTAGGATCATCAACCGTAGGCCCTAATCCACCAGTTGTAATTACAATCTCCGCATGTTTGATGGATTGTTTAATTTGTTCGGTGATCCTTGCTTGATTATCACCAACCATTGAAGTGTGATATATATCGATGCCTATATAATTTAATGCTTTAGCAATGAATGCTGTATTTGTGTCTGAAATTTCCCCGAGAAGAAGCTCGGTTCCAATCGCAATGATTTCGGCACTGGGCATAAAAACCTTTTATTAGATGGAATAATTAAGTTGATGAGTTAGTCTAACAGGGAATAATTCTTTGTCAAATCATGTTTCTTTGATGATGTGATAAATTTAAGAAGCATATTTTTCTAATGAAGGAACCATATGGGAAAAATTCGTCTGACAAAGAAAGAGTTAGGGGATTGGGGGGAACAGATTGCAGTTGATTATTTAATTAGTAACAATATAAAAATTGTTGGCAGAAATATACGAACAAATTATGGAGAGATTGATATTCTTGGGCAGAAAGACGGTATTATTATTTTCTTTGAGGTTAAGACAAGACGTACAGAAGAATTTGGTAACCCAGAAGACGCGGTGAATTACAAAAAAAGAGAACATATGAAAAATTCAGCTCTTGATTTTATGCAATCAAATTTAGATTTGGAAATGGATTGGCGAATAGATGTGATCGCGATATTTGTTGGTGAAAAAAATAAATTGCAAATACGGTGGATTAAAAATGCAATCGCTGATTGAGAGACCTTTAATTATTATTGTTGGTCCCACAGCAGTGGGCAAAACAGAAGTATCAATCAGTTTGGCTGAAGAACTTAATGGGGAAATCATTTCGGCAGATTCGCGATTGTTTTATCGTGGGATGAATATTGGTACCGCAAAACCATCCTCGGATGATCAAAAACGTGTTAAGCATTATCTTGTTGATGTTGCGAATATTGATGAAACTTGGAGTTTGGCTGTTTTCCAGAAAGCATTATATCGAATTGCTGATGAAATTCGAGCAAAGGGGAAGGTTCCTTTTATGGTGGGGGGAACAGGCCAGTATGTGAGAGCCATCATTGAAGGATGGCTGATTCCATCCCAAGAACCAGATTTAAAATTGCGTGAAAAACTTCAATCATGGGGTTATGCAATAGGTTCTGAAAAACTACATGAAAAATTACAAATACTCGATCCAGTTGCTGCGGAGAAGATTGATCCACGAAATATGCGGCGGATAATTCGAGCCTGTGAGGTGATCTTATTTACCGGTAGATTATTCTCGACCCAGAGACGCCGCCAACCAATCGACTTTCAGTATAAGCTCATCGGGTTAATGAGAGACAGGAAGGAACTGTATCAGAGGATTGATGAAAGAATTGAGAACATGTTCAGCGATGGATTAATAAAAGAGGTAGAGATGATTCTTAATCGTGGCTTTGATAGTAATTTGCCTTCGTTGTCAGCGATAGGGTACAAAGAAGTAATAGCCTTGTTGCATGGAGAAATTGACCAAGAGGAAGCAATCCGTTTGATAAAACGACGAACTCGTCAATATGTGAGGAGGCAAGCAAATTGGTTCAAGGAAAGTGATCCGAAGATAAAATGGTTTAGGATGAGCACTGATGTTAATGAAGAGGTCAAATCTTTCATTCTTTCACCAGATGGATGGCAATATGAATAAAAATAGACAAACTATACAAAAGCCATGGTTAGAAAAATATGATAGCCATGTACCAAAGAAAATTGAGTATCCGCAAAGTACAATCAACACGCTTTTGCTTGACGCACAAAAAAAATTCCCTGCGCGTATATTTATCCGTTATAAATCAGAAGAATTCACTTATCAGTTCATCGCTCAAAAGATCAATACTTTAGCAAATAATTTACGATATCTCGGTGTATCAAAAGGTGACCGAGTGGCTGTAATATTACCGAATATTCCGCAATTCATTATCGCTTATTACGCAGTGTTAGCTGTAGGTGGAATTGTTGTGGCGATGAATCATAGATACACACATACTGAATTGGAATTACTTTTTAATCAATCTGGCGTTGATTATGTGTTCTGTTTAGATTCACACTTGGAATTTATTAATTCTATCAACCAAAAATATGAGATCCATGCAGTCATTTTTACCGAAATTAGTGATTATCAATATTTGACCAGAAAAACAGCTAATCAAAACAATGAAAACCTATTTAAGAAGGAATTTCATTTTTTAGAACTTATCTCAAAAAACTTTAATTACAAACCAATAGAAAACGAAATTATTTATCCAGATGACCCCGCTATTTTTCAGTTTAGTGGAGGAACAACAGGAGAACCGAAAGCAGCAGTAGGTTTGCATCGAAATGTTGTCGCTAATGCAATTCAATTTTTCAAGTGGTGCGATCTAAAAGAAGATAATGAAGAAGTGATCTTAGCTGCCATTCCCTTGTACCACGTGTATGGAATGGTGCTGGGTATGAATATGGGTGTTGCTGTTGGAGCAAAAATAGTTCTTATTTCAGATCCAACAGATGTGGATTATATCCTTGAACAAATTGAAGAAAACAAGGTAACGTTTTATCCTGGAGTACCCACAATGTATTACGCGATCAATAATAATAAAAACGCAAGGGAAGGAAAGCGAAAATTAGATTCAATTAAAGCGTGCATCTCTGGTTCTTTTACGCTTCATCCACAGATCAAAAAGGAATTTGAGCAATTAACAGGTGGAAAACTAATTGAAGGATATGGTTTATCTGAAGCGCCAACAGCGACTCACTGTAATCCGCTTTATGGAAAAAATAAAACCGGTTCTATTGGAATGCCGCTCCCTGACGTAGAAGCACGAATAGTAGATTTAGAGGATGGCGAAAAAATCTTATCCTCAGGAGAAATTGGAGAATTAGTTGTAAAAGGGCCACAGGTTATGGCGGGATACTATCGGCTTCCCAAAGAAACCTCTTTAGCAATTCGCGAAGGTTGGCTTTTTACAGGGGATATTGCAAGAATGGATGAAGATGGGTATTTCTTTCTGGTTGATAGAAAAAAGTCTTTAATAAAGGTAAATGGTTTACAAGTTTGGCCAAACGAGATTGAGAAAGTGATCAGTTCTCATCCGAAAGTTAAGGAATGTGGAATTGGCGGAGTTCCAGATAAAAAACACGGGGAGCGGGTAGTTTGCTGGATTGTACCTGAGAAAGAAAATAAAATAAGTAAGCAAGAGATAATTGATTGGTGTAAACCTGAGTTGGTTGGATATAAAATACCTTCGGAGATTATTATTGTAGAAAATATTCCTCGAACAGGGGTTGGAAAAATCTTGCGGAGGAAATTGATCGCGGATTATTTAGGAAAAAAAGAGGTCTGATTAAAGAAATCAGACCTCTTTTATAGATCACGCGGCTATCGTAGGTACGCCGCTATTTTTTTTAACTGGAGGTGGAAATATCTTCTCAAAATCCTTTTTTGAAAGAGTTTCTACTTCTAATAACTTGTTTGCTACTTCGTCCAGTTTTTTTCGATATTTAATAAGAATTTTCTTTGCCTGTTTATAGGAGTCATTAACGATTTTCAGGATTTCATGGTCAATTATTTCTGCAGTCGCTTCTGAATAATTTCTTTGCTCTCCAAATTCCTTGCCCAGAAATATTAGTTCGTCTTTTTTGCCGTACACCAAAGGCCCTAGATCAGGGCTCATACCAAGTTGAGTGACCATTTTGCGTGCTAACCTGGTTACTCTTTCCAGATCATTAGCGGCACCGGAGGTGATATCGTTAAAGACAATCTCTTCAGACGCTCGCCCTCCTAAAAGACCAATAATTTCGGCAATCATTTTGTTCTTTGAGATCAAAACCTGGTCATTTTCTGGAATTGCAATTGTATAACCGGCTGTCATCCCTCTGGAGATGATGGATATTTTTTGCACTTTATTAGCTTCTGGCATCGATGACATCACGATTGCATGACCTGCTTCATGGTATGCGATTACGCGTTTTTCTTCTTCACTGATTAATCTGCTT
This sequence comes from uncultured Pelolinea sp., assembly GCA_965195205.1. Taxonomy (GTDB): domain Bacteria; phylum Chloroflexota; class Anaerolineae; order Anaerolineales; family Anaerolineaceae; genus Pelolinea. Next base: position 95,033 of record CBDAFG010000092.1, read on the forward strand.
TTACGCTCTGGACCTGCGATCACCCGCTCGATCGATTCCTCAAAATTCTTTTGACTGATCTGCTTTTTATTTTGTCGAGCAGCCAGGATAGCGCCTTCGTTGATGAGATTTTCAATATCCGCACCTACAAATCCTGGGGTCATCTTTGCCAAGACACTCAAGTCGACATCCGGCGCAACTGGCTTTCCTTTGATATGTACTTTTAAAATTGCCTCTCTGCCGCGTATATCAGGTCTGTCCAAAACAACACGCCTATCAAAGCGGCCGGGCCGCAGAAGGGCAGGGTCTAAGATATCAGGGCGGTTTGTAGCTGCTATGATTATGACGTTTGTGTCAGTTTCAAAACCATCCATCTCAACAAGCATCTGGTTGAGGGTTTGTTCACGTTCATCATGACTGCCACCCAATCCTGCGCCACGTTGGCGTCCGACGGCGTCGATTTCATCGATAAAAATAATGCATGGAGCATGTTTTTTTGCCTGCTCAAATAGATCGCGAACTCGGCTGGCACCTACACCCACAAACATTTCGACAAATTCAGAACCTGAAATGGAAAAGAAAGGTACACCTGCTTCTCCGGAAACAGCTTTGGCTAATAAGGTTTTTCCTCCACCAGGGGGGCCAACTAATAAAACTCCCTTTGGAATACGTGCGCCTAATGCAATGAATTTTTGGGGTTCTTTTAAGAACTCTACAATTTCTTGCAGCTCTTCTTTTGATTCGTCTACTCCCGCTACATCAGCAAAAGTTACTTTAGGTTGGTCGCCTGAGAACATTCGCGCGCGTGATTTGCCGAAAGACATCGCTGCGTTGTTGCCACCCTGGGCCTGCCGAAAAATGAAAAAGAAGGCTGCCCCAACAATAACAAATGGCAAAATATACCCCAGAAAGGACAGGATATTTAACCAGGGGCTGGGCTGCTTAATTTCAATTGAAATAGAAGATGCATCAAGATCTTCTCCGGTAACTCCATAGGCAACTAATTGGTCAATCAGAGAAGTGCCGCTTTCCTTCGTTGAAATTCTCTGATCATCATTTGCTAATGTGATAGTAAGGGTATCTTCGTCCTGAACAATTTTAGAAATATTGCCGTTTTTTATTTCTGTAGCAACTTCGTTAATTGTCATCAATTCTTGACCGCCATCTTGATTGATATTCATGAATACCATTGCAACGATAGCGATTAGTATGAGTAAATATACGAAGTTGGTCTGATTACTCGATTTCACCAAAATCCTCCGATTAAATTAATATTAAAAAATCATCGATTGAAATTATACCAATCAATGATTAAGTAATTATTAAAAGGGCTTAGACGGATCGTTTTTAAGGAATTTCTTATAAAAACATCGGATTTTGCAAGTTTTCAATATTTTATGTTTGCACTCTAGTAACATAATTTCCGGTTCTAGTATCTACTTTGATGGTGTCGCCTTCTTCAACAAAACCTGGTGTGTTTACGATGGCACCTGTTTCTACCGTCACTCTTTTTGTTACTCCCGTGGCTGTATCACCTCTTACGGAAGAATTTGCTTTTGTAACCAACAGGTTGACGGTTGTGGGTAATTCCACATCTAATGGCTCATTTTCAAAGAACGTAAGTTTTACTTCAGTACCCTCTTTAAGGAAAACAGTCTGCTCCCCAATCACATCTTTTGATATGGCGGGTTGTTCAAAGGTTTCCATATCCATAAAATAATATAGGTCTCCATCTGGATATAGGAATTGAACATTACGATATTCTAAGCGTACATCCTGAACGCGCTCACTTGAACTGAATGTTTTGTCGATTGTTGCGCCTGTCCTCAAATTACGCGCTTTTATCCGAATTGTCGCGGCACCCCGCCCGGGTTTATGGTGCTGGTAATCTAGAACTTTGAATAAATCCTTGTCAATGAGGAATGTGACGCCTTTGCGCAGTTCGTTTGTATCGATCATATAGAATCCTTTTCACTTAAAAAACACCTTGAATATTATAGCCGACCAAAATATATTATTGCAAGTAAAAAATAAGCGGAGATTTTTCTCCGCTTATTGATTGTTACACTATTTCAGGCTCAATTAAACCATAACTTCCGTCTCTTCGTTTATATAAGACGTTGATCGCGTTTGTATTGGCATTGAAGAAAATAAAGAAGTCTTCATGTCCAAGTAAATTCATTTGTTCAATTGCTTCTAACTCATCCATTGGAATAAGCCCGAATTTTTTACGACGGACGATTAATGGTTTTTCTTGCTCGTCTTTTACTTCTTTTAGTAATACAGAGGCAGGGGTTGCATCGTTTCGGCTTCTGTATTTTTTTCCTTTATACCTCTCGATTTGCCGTTCAATTTTATCTAAGACTTGGTCTATAGCAGTTTTTATGTCGGATGATCTTTCCTCAGCTCGCAAGATAAATCCACGGCCACGTAGAGTTATTTGTGCGACAAAACGATTTGCGGGTTTTCGCGCTGTTTTTACGAAGGCAAGATCAATTCTTTTTTCGTCAATCTGTTTGAGGTAGCGATCCAGCCGAGATGTTTTTTTCTCAATATAGTTTTCAATATCTTGAGAAAGTTCCAGGTTTTTTACAAAAATATCAATTTTTGAGCTCATGCGGTCTCCTTTTCATTTGATTGGATTTTTTGTTCGTGCTACAGTGAAACAGAAAACTTTTTGTGCACCCGCTAATATTAATGCTTTAGTACTTTCATTAAGAGTGGAGCAAGTAGTGGCAATGTCATCTATCAGAAGGATTGACTTGTTATTGCATATAGAAGTATCTGCATAAAAAGCATTTTTCACATTCGTTATGCGTTCCTTGTAATTTAGTCCAACCTGTGATCTTGTATCCCTGTTGCGGATTAATGCAAGCTCTTCCATAGGGATGTCAAAATGTCGGGAGATTGGCTTTGCAATTAAAACAGATTGGTTATAACCCCTCGCGGTTTCTCTCTTTTTGCTTAGTGGTATTGGAACAATCATATCCACTGAAATTCCCCAATTCTTTATGAGTTGAACAATCGGCTTGGTTATGTATTCAATAATACCGAAACCGCGATTGTATTTAATGTTTTGGACGACTTGTTTAAGAACACTCGTGTAGATACCCCATGATCTTGCTTGCTTAAACAAGGGATGCAATTTCAGACAATTACTACAATTTGAGCCTGTTTTAATAATTCCCCCACAAACCGGACAAACATCTTGGTTGTGTATGGTTTCAATTTTTATGAAACAATCAGGGCATATTTCATATCCGATTTTTCCGCAATTGCAGCAAAAAGGAGGATAGACGAGGTCAATGATTCGCCAGTGGCTAAAAGGTAACTCGAAGAATGGTTTATCAGCAGCTTTTTCTATTTGCATATCAATGTAATTTCAAACCCTATTTATGCGTTCTGTAAAAAGTTTTGAATGAAATTACTAATTGCTGGCCCGAACAGTTTTACGATTATTAAGATAAAAAGAATGAAAATGATGATAAATAACAAGTATTCTGTGATTCCCTGCCCTTTGACATACTTTGGAAACCTCATTAATTCAATCTCCTCTTTTCCACAGTATATACCAAATGCAAATGGTTGTGCAACTATTTTTCAAAAAAAACGTATTTATTAATAAATAGCACTAAAAAATTGTTTTGTTTTCTAATTAATAATGGCTATAATCATAATAGAAAAAACGATAAATGGAGGATATTAATGAATGACATACTTGAAAGAGTTGTTGGGGAAGGTGATTTCATAAAAAATATTTTGGGCAAATTGCCGGGATTTAAGGGTTATGTAGAGCGGGAGGATCGCCGAAACGCAGACAAATTACTCCGCGAGAGTATCGCAGAACGATTTGAAAGTCTGTGGCGTCGAATTTCTTCTTTGCAAAAGGAGGCTATATCAAATGGCGAAATTGAGAAAATAGATGATCTTGAATCTTCAGCTATAAAACTCAGGCAATTCATTGACCGTGTAAAAACTGCTTCTTATGGGTATGCTGGTTTTTTTGATGTGATTAAAGTGAATACCGAAGAATTAAATGCAATTTATCAATATGACCTGCAGATGCTGGAATTGGAAGAGAAAATAGCAAGAGCGGTTGACAATGTTGAAACCTCATTTGGTACAGATGGGCTGCCGGCTGCAATTAGGCATCTGACAACTTTATCTCAAATCTGCCTGGATATTTTTAACCGTAGAAAAGAAGTGATTGTCAAAATGGGAGAACCTGCAATAGAAGAAATGAATCCCATTGAAAAAATAAAAAATGATGAAAACGAGGAGAAATAATAATGGCAAGAATTTTTGATGTTATTGAATACGCAAGTGAAATGCAGGATGAACTTGTCCATCGATTTCCTGAAAAAGGAATAGCGGATTTGAGGATTGGTTCGCAGGTTATTGTTCGAGAAAGTCAAAAAGCAGTTTTCTATCGGGATGGAAAGGCATTAGATGTCTTTAGTGCTGGCCGACACACTATCGCTACAGCAAATATTCCGCTGTTGGTGGATCTAATTGGGAAGGCATTTAATAATCGCACTCCTTTTACAGCTGAAGTATATTACGTCTCAATAAAGGAATTCGCAGACCAAAAATGGGGTACACCACAGCCAATTATTGTTAGAAATCCTGGAATGGGATTAGGCGTGGCTTTACTACAAGGGTTTGGCACTTATAGTTACCAGATCAATGACCCTCAACAGTTTGTAACCCAGCTTGTTGGTGCGCAAGGGGTTTATAAAACTAGTGAAATTGAGAATCGTTTGCGTACAATGTTGCTTTCAAAGCTGCAGGATTTATTGGGTGAAACAACCGCTAAGCGTTCTGTAGTTGAACTGATTGCCCTAACTGAGGAATTGGGAACTGGGGTAAGGGCAAAAGCACAAGATGATTTTAACGCTTTGGGATTAACACTGAAATCTTTCTATATTGGCAGTTTAAAGCCATCTGAAAAATCTGCCGAAGAGTTACGCGCTATGGGTATGCTTGATGTCGCCACATACACTCAACTCCAAGCTGCTGATGCCTTGCGTGATGCTGCTCAAAATCCTAGCGGCGGCGCGGGATTAACAGCCGGGATTGGCGCTGGTGTTGGATTGGGAAATGTGATTACAGAATCCTTAAAAGGCATTTCAACTGGAAGCGAAAATAGTGCAGGGGGGGTAGCTGGTCGGATTCCAGAAGTGATGACTCCCAGTGAGGCCGCAAAAATCTTGCAAGTATCTGAAGAAGATGTGCTTGCGGCAATTAAAGATAAATCTTTAAAAGCGAAAAAGATTGGGAAGGCGTTTCGAATCAGTAAAGAGTCTTTAGAAGAATTTTTGAAAAGTTAAGACGGTTGTAATGAAATAACCCGATGAATTCATCGGGTTATTTTCTTCCCTATTGATATAATTTCTTTGAGTTGATAATGAAATTACATGAATATCAATCAAAGAAGTTGTTTGATCAAATAGGTATCCCAATACCTAAAAGCAAGATTATCCAAAAAGCAGAAAACGTACGGCATATATTTAATCAATTTAGCGGTGTGGCTTTGGTAAAAGCTCAGGTTCTTTCTGGAGGACGCGGGAAAGCAGGGGGAATACGATTAGTGCGATCGGAAAATGAAGCGGAAAATATCACCGCATTCTTGTTAAAGTCAAAGATCCATAAACGCGCGATCAATAAAGTAATTATTGAAGAATTAATTGACTTTGATGAAGGTTATTCTGTTGGAATAGGTGCTACCCTATTGTTAGATTAGAATTTTCTGATCTTTTGCCGTTCTTCGAAGAGGATCCAAGCACTGAGAAGGTGATATTGCTTGGAGAGTTTGGAGGAGAGTTTGAAGAAGCAGCAGCCAGTTATATTTCACGACATTTTACATAATCTGTATTGGCGTTAATTGTGGGAAAATTAGCTCCCGCAAAAATCATCTTAGGTCATGCGGGAGCAGTTATCACTAACGATTGTGGATCTGCGCAGAGGAAAATTGACGTCCTTCGTGATGCAGGTGTGGTAATTGCAGAAATTATTGAAGATATTCCTGCGCTACTAGAAAAGAATTAAGATTTCTGGCCTTCCACGTAGCTAACAGCCTCACCGACAGATTGAATTTTTCTAGCGTCTTCATCTGAAATGGTTAAATCAAATTTTTCGCATAGGCCATCGATTAAAAAGAATTGGTCCATTGAATCTGCTTTCAGATCTTCAATGAATCTTGTCTTTAAGGAAATATCTTTGGGGTCAATTTTTAAAACATCAACAACCACTTCTTTAACACCATCTAATACATCACTCATTTCGTTTCTCCTTGTAAGAACTTTACCAATTATATTATTAAATTACGTTGATAAGTGTATACTTAAAAAATGAAAAATAATTCAATTATTAAAAAGCGAAAAGACGAGCATCTTCATATTAATTTGCAGGAAGACGTCAAATCATCTAACACAACAGGGCTCGAAAAGTTCCGATTGATTCACCAGGCGCTTCCAGAAATCAATTTGTCGGATGTTGACACATCAATTTTAGTATTTGATAAATCGCTCTCCTTTCCTTTGATGATTTCGTCGATGACTGGTGGGACAAAAAAAGCTCTTGAAATCAATCAAATTTTAGCAAATTCTGCGCAGAAATATAATATTGCGATGGGGGTTGGTTCGCAGCGAATTGGTATTGAAGAGAATACGAGAATGGAAACATTCAATATTCGGAAAAATGCCCCGGATATTTTGTTGTTTGCCAATCTTGGTGCTGTTCAACTGAATAACACAATCACTATCGATGATTGTAAAAAGGCTGTTGATGCTATCGGAGCGGACGCTTTGATATTTCATCTTAATCCATTGCAAGAAGCCCTGATGAAAGATGGGGATACCAACTTTTTCGGAATAATAAATAAAATTGAGCAAGTTTGTAAGCATTTGAGTGTTCCGGTGGTTGTAAAGGAAGTTGGTTGGGGAATATCTGCTCAAACTGCAAAGAGATTAGTTGGGGCAGGGGTAAAAGCGATTGACGTAGCAGGGGCTGGCGGAACTTCTTGGTCAGAGGTTGAAAAATTCAGAACAACAAATCCTGTGTTACAACGAATAGCCGGGGGATTCAGAGGATGGGGAATTCCAACGGCAGAGACTATTATAAAAATTCGTGAAGAATTACCAGATATCCTTCTCTTTGCTTCTGGGGGATTAAAAAGCGGGATTGATATTGCAAAGTGCATAGCTCTAGGAGCTAATTTGGGAGGGATCGCACGAAGTTTTTTAATTGCCGCATTGGACTCTCAGGAAGCGCTTGATACTTATATTGAAGAAATAATGTTGCAAATGAAGGTCGCAATGTTTGCAATCGGTGCGGAAAATGTAGCAGCAATTTCCTCTGAAAAAATTGTACGGATTGATTAGTGGTTTATATGAAGACACTTAAAGAATTTCAAAAAATATATTTCACAGAGTTCATAAGGTCGTTGGAAAAAAACGTAGATTCGTTTTTTCCTGAAGAGTTTACTGAATTAAAGGAGATTTATAAATACCATTTGGGCCTGGGCGATGAATTTTCTAAACAAGGAAAACGTATCCGTCCCCTTCTAACCCTATTGTGTTGCGCGGGAACTGGGGCGGAGTGGCAAAAAGCGCTACCCGCTGCGGTTTCTATTGAATTGATACATAATTTTTCTTTAATTCATGATGACATAGAAGATAATGGGCTAACTCGCAGGGGAAAAGACGCGGTTTGGGTAAAATGGGGATTGGCGCATGGTTTGAATGCAGGGGACGCAATGTTTACTTCCGCTTTCAATGTGCTTCTTACACTCCAAGATAATGTGTCTGAGAGGATTACATTAAAAACTGTGGAATTATTATCCGAAACTTGTGCAGAACTTACTATGGGTCAGTTTCTTGATATTGACTTCGAGGAACGAGAATTTGTTTCTGTTGCAGATTATTTGAAAATGGTACATGGTAAAACGGCGGCTTTAATATCCTGCAGCACAAGAATGGGGGCTTTAATTGGAGGGTTTCCTATAGTAGAGCAAATGAAATATCATGACTTTGGAAAAGCACTTGGTATTGCATTTCAAATGTATGATGATTGGTTGGGAATCTGGGGTGATTTAGAAACTACTGGTAAATCTACAACCGGGGATATTTTAGAAGGAAAAAAAACTTATCCAATTATTATGGGTATTGAGAATAGTGCTCGTTTTGCTGAGAGGTTGAAGCAAGGCAAGATAACCCAAAAAACAGCGATAGAAATGGCGAGGTGGCTTAGAGAGGACGGAATTGAAAAAATTGTGATAGATACATATTCTCAATGGACAGAGAAAGCATTTGCTTCTTTAGAAGAAATGAGATGCACAAGGTATGTGAGAAATGCTTTATTTGAACTTACTAATAATTTGTTAATACGGAAAAAATAATCTCTGCATATAATAAATCAAAATTAGAGGAAAAGATTATGGCAGGCAATAAATTAACTGAATGTCAGGATACTCCTGTGTATGAGGCTGCAGATTTACTGTGTGATTCAGAGATAGATTTTGGATCTATAGAGAAGTCTATAAAAACTATCTTGGCAGCTATTGGAGAAGATCCTGAACGTGAAGGTCTGCTGAAGACACCAGACCGTGTTGCTCGTGCGTATGGAGAGTTGCTAGAAGGATATCGCACTGATCCCGTAAAGCTCGTAAACGAAGCAACTTTTACGGCAGATTATGATGATATGGTTATTGTGCGTGATATAGAGTTCTACAGTTTATGTGAACACCATATGCTGCCTTTCTTGGGACGTGCACATGTTGCATATTTACCAAAAGGGAAGGTTATTGGTCTGTCAAAAATCCCCAGGATTGTTGATATGTTCTCACGAAGGCTTCAGATTCAGGAGCGAATGACCGGGCAAATTGCCGATTTCTTAGATACACTTCTTGAACCAAGAGGTGTAGCAGTAGTTATGGAGGCAGTGCATTTATGTGGAATGATACGTGGGGTTAGAAAGCATGATGCACGAATGACTACATCTAGCATGAAGGGTGCTTTTAGGAATAGCGAAATAACCCGAAATGAATTTCTAAATAATATTTCAAGAGGGGCAAAACCACTAGAATTTTAGTATGGGAAAAACCCTTCAGGAGGAATGAGAAGCTCAACTTGTTCTGAGCTTTTCAATTCCTCTGCAATAACTTTTAGATTTCTTGTTGAGCCTGGATAGCAACAAGATGGCATTAACTCAGCGACGGGTATGGCGATAAATCCTTTTACCCATAAATCATTATCTACGATCCTATTATTAAAAATGATTGTATCTAAATCAATAGTTCTTGGTGCATTCTTGTTTGAAAGACGAACTCTTTTTAAATGGTCCTCAATTTTTCGAAGAACGGATATTTTAAGCTGTTTTTCATCAAGAGTTGTGTTTGCCTTTATTGCTAAATTTAAAAAATCGGGACCTTCACCTCCAGAAGATTTCGTTTTCCAGATACGAGATCGAGTTAATACATTTAAACTATCTGTTAAATGAATTAGACAATCCCTAATGTTTTCCTGGGGATTGATATTGGAACCGATAAGGATAATCGCTTCATTCATCTTCAGTTCTTTTTGCTCTTGTTATTTCTACACCTACTGATTTTGAAAACCTGACAGCACCTGGTTTTTCAACTTTAATTTTTACCTTTTCTACATTTTGAGTCTTTAAGCAAATATCAGCAATATCTGCAGCAAGTGCTTCAACGGTATAACGAGACACATTTTGGATATGAGAGATAATGGCTTTTGCTACAGTACGGTAATTTACGCAATCTTTAATATCATCAGAAAAGCTGCCTTTAGATATGTCAGTGTAAAGCGTTGCGTTCACTACAATATCTTGTGGTTGCGAGCGTTCTTTTTCGGAAATTCCTATTATTCCCCTTACCATCAAATCTTCAATAAATACTTTGTCCATTCATTTTCTCCTATTCTAAACAAGATGTCGGCCGCCGTCCAAATGCATAATTTCACCAGTAATATATTCTGGTCCCCGCAAAAGAAATAGGTATGCATCTGATAATTCCATAATTTTTGCCCACCTACCAGCTGGAACTTTAGAGATGATCCCATTTTCATTGCCTCCATCTGCTGGCGGGAGTATAGCTCCAAGTGCGATTCCATTAACTTGGATATTTGGCGCAAGAGATAATGCTAAAGTTTGTGTTAATGACACTAAAGCAGATTTTGAGATTGTATAAGGGAAATGATCATACCCAGGACGAAGCGCTCTCCAATCGAGTATATTGATAATTCTGGCCTTTCGTTCCCCTAAAGAACTTGCGAATGATTGGCTGAGCAGAAAAGGCATTGTTAGATTAATGTCCATATGCGTACGCCATTCTTTTAGAGATGTGTTTGCAAATTTTACGGGTTTAAAAATGGCTGCGTTGTTGATCAAAGCAAAAATATTATTGTTTTCTTGAAAAACCTTCCTAAATAATTCCATCGCTTTTTCTGGTTCTGAAAAATCTGCACGAATGATCTCGGCTTTTCCGCCGAGTTTTCTAATATCGTTTGCTGTTTGTTCTGCTTCTTTCTGAGACTGATTGTGGTGAATAATTACGGATGCTCCAGCTTTTGAAGAAGCTAATGCTAATTCTCGACCGATGCGTCTAGCAGATCCAGTAATAATTACTTTTTTTCCCTTTAGATCAATCATTATTTATCCTTCTACATACACATAATACTAATTCATGAGTTTGTTCGTCAAGGAAATATAATAATTCGTTAATAAAAAATTGCTCTGAAAAGGTATAAATTAAATATACAAAAAAGGAAAACGAAATGAAAAACATATTATACAAAGTGCCTGCTATTCACTGCAACCATTGTTCGCATACTATCAAGATGGAATTATCTGAGCTAGAAGGAGTAGAGTCTGTTAAGGTAGATGTTGCTAAAAAGGAGGTAGCTTTAACCTTTGAGGCACCTGCAAATGAACAAGAAATTAGAGAATTATTGATCGAAATCAATTATCCGCCCGAGGATTAAAACCTTATGCCAGATACTAAAAAGATTATATTACCTATTAAAGGAATGACATGCGCGAATTGTGTTTCCACAATTGAGCGTAATTTAATAAAGCTTGATGGGGTTGAAGATGTCACTGTTAACCTTTATTCTGAACGAGCTGCTGTTGGTTTCAATAAAACAGAAGTACAAATTAAAGATATTGTAGAGAAAATCAAACGAGCAGGTTATGATGTTGCGGCAGCAGAAGGCGAATTCATCCTGAAAACCAGCCCGGACACTTCGGATGCCAATAGGGTAAGACGAGCGTTGGGCAAAATTGAGGGGGTGCTCAGTGTGGATGTAAATTTATCATCCGATAAGATAATTGTGCATTATATTCCGACAATTCTATCTCAAATGAATATTCGGAATTTATTAAAGAAAATCGGATTTGAGGTCCTGGTCCTGGGGGGAGACGCTGTTGATCAAGAAGAACTTGCACGTAAGAAAGAAATTCGAAAACAGAAACGTTTACTGGTCACTGGAATGATTTTCACAATCCCCCTTTTTATACTATCTATGGGTCGAGATTTTGGGATTATTCCACAAATGATTGGAAAACAGGTTTGGTTTAACTGGGTTATGCTAGCTCTTGCAACTCCAGTTCAGTTTTATGTTGGTGCCCAATATTATGTGGGTGCGTTTAAGGCGTTGAGGAATGGATCTGCCAACATGGATGTTTTAATCGCCATGGGTTCATCGGTAGCTTATTTTTATTCACTATTCGTTATACTGGGCGTTTTGAATGGCCATGTTTATTTGGAAACTGCAGCTGTTATTATCACCTTGATACGATTGGGTAAATTCCTTGAAGCTAATGCTAAGGGGAGAACTGGTGAAGCGATCAAGAAATTGCTAAATCTTCAACCAAAGGTTGCCAGTGTTTTAAGAGGGGGTGTTGAAATGCAAATAAAAGCCGAGGATGTTGTGGTTGGAGATATAATGGTCGTAAGACCCGGAGAGAAAATTCCGGTTGATGGCGTTATCATTCAGGGGCAGTCAATGGTAGATGAATCAATGCTTACGGGCGAATCTTTACCAAATGACAAGCAAATTGGGGATAATGTGATTGGAAGTACACAAAATAAAAACGGTATGTTAAAAATTGAAGCAACCAGGGTGGGAAAAGAAACAACTCTATCACAGATTATTGACCTAGTTGAATCTGCACAAGGCAGCAAGGCACCAATTCAGAAATTAGCTGATAGGGTTTCATCGATCTTTGTGCCAATAATACTTGCAATTGCGTTGATTACTTTCCTGGTATGGTATTTCCTTATTCCTAATAATATTCCTGGCAACAACACGGATATTTTAGCGAGAGCATTGATAAATGCGGTAGCAGTTTTGGTGATCGCATGCCCATGTGCAATGGGGTTGGCAACACCAACAGCAGTTATGGTTGGGACGGGAAAAGCCGCGAGCGAGGGTATTCTTTTCAGATCAGCGGATGCGCTGGAGCGTGCGGAAAAAATTGACACAGTTGTTATCGATAAAACAGGAACAATCACAAAGGGACACCCTGAATTATCTAGCCTGATTCTGGTTGACCCAGCGGATGATGAGAAGAAAATATTGCGGTTAGCCGCAAGTGTTGAACAAGGCAGTGAACATCCTTTAGGTGAAGCAATTGTTGCAGAAGCGGGAAATCGCGGTATTGAACTTGTTGAGATAGACAAATTTAATGCTATTTCAGGTAAAGGTGTGGAAGCTTTTTATGGCGAAAAAAGATTGTTAATTGGCAACTTGCGATTGATGAAAGATCATCAAATTCAGATCAGTGATGAAGTTGAGCTGCATCGTACAACAATTGAGGAAAAAGCTGAGACACCCATATACTTTTCAATCGACAAGGAAATTAGGGCGATAATCGGCGTGTCGGATCGAATTAAGGATAGTTCCTATTCCGCGATTGAGAAATTAAATGCGGATGGCAAACAAGTAATCATGCTAACAGGAGATAGTAAGCATACTGCCAAGGTTATTGCTGAGCGGGTTGGGATTAGCAAAGTAATTGCAGAAGTTCTCCCGGGAGAAAAAGCAAAAGAGATTTTAAAATTACAGGATTCTGGTTCGATAGTTGCGATGGTTGGTGATGGGATAAATGACGCTCCCGCGTTGGCACAGGCCGATTTAGGGATTGCTTTGGGGACTGGCACAGATGTAGCGGTTGCTTCGGCGCCTGTCACGTTGATGGGGGGCGATCTGAATAGTATAAGGAAAGTCTTTATATTATCGGAAATGACTTTGCGTACGATCAAACAGAATCTTTTCTGGGCATTTATTTATAACGTGATTCTAATCCCGGTTGCAGCCGTTGGACTATTAAATCCTATGATCGCTGCTGGAGCGATGGGGTTCAGTAGTGTTTTCGTGGTGACCAACAGCCTTAGATTGGCAAAAAGGAAAATGAAAATCTCGTGAAATTATATCAATTTGCCTGTTTAACACGCATGGTAAAATTGCCATATTCCATTAGAAAATACAAGGATGAATATGACAATAGATAAAAATTTACAAAATGATGCAATTAATACAATTCGTTTCTTATCAGCCGATGGGGTGCAAGCCGCGAATTCTGGTCACCCGGGTCTTCCAATGGGATCCGCAGCAATTGCGTACACAATTTGGAAGCGTCATTTAAAAATCAATCCATCGAACCCTGATTGGTTGGACAGAGATCGTTTTGTTTTGTCAGGTGGTCATGGATCAATGTTGTTATATTCTCTTTTATATCTTTCTGGATATGATTTGTCATTAAATGATTTGAAGAGTTTTCGCCAGTGGGGGAGTAAAACTCCTGGCCATCCCGAATTTGGAATCACACCAGGTGTAGAAACTACAACAGGACCACTGGGGCAGGGTTTTGCCAATGGAGTTGGAATGGCGATGGCAGAGACCCATCTGGCAGCAATATTCAATAAACCTGGTTTTGAGGTTATTAATCACTTCGTATATGCAATTGTTACAGATGGTGACCTTATGGAAGGGGTGACATCAGAAGCTGCATCTTTAGCAGGTCACCTCAAACTTGGTAAATTAATCTATCTATATGACGATAACAGCATTTCAATTGAAGGGTCTACTGACATTACGTTTACAGAAGATCGGGCAGCCCGATTTAAGGCATACGGTTGGCATGTCGAGCACGTTGTGGATGGGAATAATGTGGATGAGATCGATTTGGCAATCGAAAACGCAAAAGTAGATCCACGACCTTCATTAATCATTTGTAAAACCCAGATTGGTTTTGGATTGCCCACTAAGCAAGGAACTGCGGCGGCGCATGGAGCTCCTCCCGGTGTGGAAGAATTACGAAAAGCTAAGCAAAACTTGGGTTGGCCGATAGATGTTGATTTTTATGTGCCAGATGAAGTCCTATCTCATTTCCGTGAGATCAAGGTGGATGGAGAAAAAGCTGAGTCAAGGTGGCAGGCTGCATTTGAAGCATATCAACAAGACAATTTAGAGCTTGCAGTTGAATTAAAACGCAGATTTTCCGGAAAACTTCCAGAGCATTGGAAAGATAATTTATTAGATTTCAAAACAGACGAAAAGGGCATGGCGACCAGAAAGTCATCCGGTACTGTGTTGAATGCTATTGCAGATTCTACCCCTGAGATTGTTGGTGGTTCAGCGGATTTAGCGCCATCTAATAACACGTGGTTAAAATCCAGCACAGCTTTTCAATCCGACAATCCCTCTGGAAGAAATATCCATTTTGGTGTACGCGAAAATGGGATGGGATCGATTGTAAATGGGATGGCATACCATGGCGGGATATTGCCGTATGGTGCAACATTTTTAGTGTTTACAGATTACATGCGGCCGGCAGTGCGCATCTCTGCTCTCTCGCATCTACACACGATATGGGTTTACACACATGACAGCATCGGCTTAGGAGAAGATGGGCCCACTCACCAACCTGTTGAACATCTTGTATCATTACGGATAATTCCAAATTTATCTGTTATTCGGCCTGGTGATGCAAATGAAGTACGTGAAGCTTGGATCTCGGCTGTTGAAAGGCGTTCTGGCCCAACAGTTCTTGTTTTCAGCCGGCAGAATCTTCCAACGATTGATCGCTCAAGATTTGCTTCAGCGAAAGGACTACATAATGGAGCATATGTAATTGCGGATCTTGGGGAGAAGAAACCTGACATCATCTTAATGGCAAGCGGATCGGAAGTGCAGTTGATCATAGATGCTGGTCAGAAACTGGCAGATAATGGACATGGTGTGCGGTTGGTTTCCTTCCCAAGCTGGGATTTATTTAAAAAGCAGCCACAGACATATATTGACTCGGTTTTAGATCCAACAATTACAACAAGGTTATCAGTCGAAGCAGGGATTGGTTTGGGATGGGAAAAATGGGTGGGTGAGAAAGGCGGAATTCTATCTATTGAGACCTTTGGAGCATCTGCTCCAGGTAAAAAGCTTTTTGAAGAATATGGTTTTACAGTAGATAACGTATATCAAACTGCTAAGAAATTGTTAGAAAAAGGGGGCGAGTAATGCGTGTAGCTATAGGCTGTGATCATGCGGGATTTATCATCAAAGAAGCAGTAATAAAAGCTGTTAGAGATTCGGGACATGATCCGATTGATTTGGGAACAACAAATACTGAAAGAGTTGATTTCCCTGATTATGCAGAAAAAGTAGGTAAAGCGATAATTAATGGACAGGCGGATCGTGGAATTGCGATATGTGGTTCTGGTGTTGGTGTTTGTATTACAGTGAATAAAATGAAAGGAATATATGGTGGGCTGATCAGCAATGTATATTCTGCTCATCAAGGCGTTGAGCATGATGCGATGAATGTGATGTGTTTAGCTGGGCAGGTGATTGGGCCAGCTTTAGCCCAAGAACTCGTTACCAGTTTTCTAAACGCTAAACCGTGGAATGCGGATCGATATAAAAATAGAATAAAAAAAATCAAACGAATTGAAGAAGAATTCTTTAAATGAATAAAAGTAAAAAACTGCATCAATTAGGACAATCAATCTGGTTTGACAATATTGGCCGAAATCTGATTAATAATGGGTGGTTGAAGGATCAAATTGAGAAAGAGGTGATTTTTGGTCTAACATCTAATCCATCAATATTCAAAAAGGCAATAACCAATGGTACTGGTTATTCAATGGATATTCAAACAATGAGCTGGGCAGGATTAGATACCAAGTCGATATACGAATATTTAGTTATCGAAGACATTCGAGATGTTTCAGATCTCTTATTTCCTACATATGAAGCAACGAGGCAAGTTGATGGGTATGTAAGTTTAGAAGTAGATCCAGAAAATGCTAATAACTCTGATCTTACAATCGAAGAAGCAAAAAGATTGTGGAAACTGGTTGACAGAAAAAACCTGATGATAAAAGTTCCCGCAACGCCTGCGGGGATTCCTGCCATTAAAGAATTGATTGCATCTGGAATTAATGTAAATGTCACGCTAATATTTTCTGTTAATAGATATTTGGAAGTTATAGATGCTTATTTATCCGGATTAGAAGAAAGAATTAAAAATGACTTACCAATTAACCAGATTCATTCAGTCGCTTCATTATTTGTGTCACGTTTAGATGTGAAAATTGAATCGAAAGTTGCGGATATTATTCAATCTGGAAAAGTTACTGGAAATGAAGTTCAACCGTATCTTGGGAAACTAGCTATTCTGAATGCCCTTTACGTATATGAAGAATTTAATGATTCAAGAAACTCGGAACGTTTTAAGAAAATCGCTGAGAAAGGTGGAAATATTCAGCGGCCTCTCTGGGCATCAACTGGAACAAAAAATGCGAACTATTCAGACGTGCTATATGTTGAAGGATTACTTCTGCCTGATACAGTCAATACTGTTCCGCCTCATACCCTGAATGCATTTTTAGATCACGGAAAATGTGATGTGGTTAATTACTCAGCAGGAAAAAGCGAATTTAGAAATTTAGAAGATAAACTGAAGGATATTGGTGTTAACTTTAAAGAAGTATGGATTGAACTGGAAGAAGAAGGTGTTGCCGCATTCATTTCTGCACAGGAAGATCTCCTTGAAGCAATAGATAACCAACATGAATTTTTCCAAAGATCTTTGGGTGGTTTAAATGCTCAAATAGAAAAACGTATGGAATCCCTTGAATCTGGGGGTTTTCCAGCGAAATTTTTCACTCCTGATGCAGCACTTTGGACAAAAGAAACATCTGAGGTGGACGAGGTGTTACATAGATTAGAATGGATTGATGCACCTACATCAAGTAGAGCGATTGTTGATGAAGCAGATAATCTGTTGAATGAACTTATTAAAGATGGGTTTACTCATGCGCTGGTGCTTGGGATGGGTGGGTCTTCTTTAGCCTCAGAAGTTTTTAGTAAAGTATTCAAAAAAGGGGGAAAATCGAGTGAAAGAGGCTTAGTTCTCTCAATTTTGGATTCTACAGATCCAATCCAAATTGATGAAAAAACACGTGAAATACCAATTAAAAAAACGCTTTTTATTATCAGCAGCAAATCTGGAACTACTGCTGAAGTTAAGGCACTTCTCGCCTATTTTTGGAAATTAGTGGAAGAAGTGAAAGAAAAATCACCAGGAGAGCACTTTGTTGTAATTACGGATCCTGGTACCCCACTTGAGAAATTTGGGTTAGACAAGGGTTTTCGTAAAGTTTTCAGTTCTGATCCGAATGTTGGAGGCCGATATTCCGCACTGACCGCTTTTGGAATTGTCCCATTAGTATTATCTGGAATAGATGGGCATCAATTCCTCAATGCAGCTAATCGAATGCGGATGAAATGCAGCCGTTCATCACCTATAGAGAAAAACCCGGGATTTGCTTTAGGATCAGTTATTGCTGAAGCATATTTTGATGATCGTGATAAAGTGACAATTCTCACTGACCCTATCTATAACGATTTTGGTTCCTGGCTGGAACAGCTTATTGCAGAAAGCAGCGGAAAATCAGGTAAAGGAATACTTCCGATTGATCGAGAACCAATTGTTCCCGCAGTAGATTACTCAAACGATCGGGTTTTTTATTACTTACGCAGTAGTGGGAAACTGGATGGGCTGGTTGACGCTTTGGTTGATTTAAATCATCCGGTTATTGTTTCATATTTAGACGATAAGTTTGACATTGCGGCTGAAATTTATAAATGGGAAATTGCAATTGCGGCAGCTTGTAGTTTTATTCAGGTGAATCCTTTTAACCAACCAAATGTACAAGAAAGTAAATTGATTACTCATGGAATGATAAGTGCGTACAAGCATAATCCAATTTTAGAGGAAGGAAGTCTTCTATTTTCAAATAGTGAGTATTCCATTTATGGAAACGCAGAAAAAGCACAAACAGAAAAGGAAATAACTGAAGAATTCTTCACAGTCAATGCAGGTGACTATATAAGCATAAACGCATTTTTACCTAGAATTGAAGCGTATGAAAACATGCTTCAACAATTAAGAAAACACCTTCTAAGCAAATATTCTGTTCCCGTAACATTGGGATTTGGGCCGAGGTTTTTACATTCTACCGGACAGCTTCATAAAGGTGGGAAGAATAATGGATTGTTCTTGATCATTTTGCAAGATACACCAATTGATTTTGAGATTCCGGGTGAAGGAATGAATTTTTCCGTATTAGAAAAAGCGCAAGCATTGGGGGATATGCAGGCGCTTGAAAAGAATAACCGCCGTGTGTTGCGAATTCATTTGAAACAAAAGACACTGCTTGAAAATGATTTAATCGAATTATTCAAATAACAAACAGAATAATTACCTGGAATTATTTATTGCCAAGTCCAGAGCTCCAAGAATCCCTGAGTCATCTTTTAATTGGGGCGGGGTAATTAATTCGTGAATATGATCTTCAAGATATTTGCTTTTAATGTAATTGTTTAATAAATTCTGGGTTTTTCGGTGAATTTTTTCAAACAAGTGGTTTTGGTGCATTACTCCGCCACCAAGAATAATTTTCTGCGGAGATATGGTGCAAATCAAGTTCATTAAAGCCAAACTGATATAGTCAGCTTCGAGTTCCCACGCCATGTGATGTTTAGGGAGCAGGTTAGGGGAAATATGCCATCTCTCTTCAAGGGCTGGGCCGCTTGCTAATCCTTCAAAACAATCACGGTGATAGGGGCAAATTCCTATGAAGGGGTCAATACGCTTATCATGTAGAATTTTTATATGCCCAAATTCTGGATGTACTAACCCGTGTACTAATTTCCCGTTTATGATGAATCCTCCGCCTATTCCTGTTCCAATTGTTATATAGACGAAGCAATCAATATCTTGGTTTAATAAGCTTTGAAATTCTCCTAAAGCTGAAGCGTTAACATCGGTATCTATTACTACGTGTGTTTGCAAAGCATCTTCTATTTTCCCTTTAAGGTTAGTAAATCGCCATTCTAGTTTAGGTGTAGAAGTAATATATCCAAAGGTTTTAGATTCTGGGTCTAGGTCTAATGGGCCAAAACTGCCAACTCCTATGGATTCTAATTTCACATTAAACGTATTAGTTTGTTCCTGGAAGAAATTACTAATATCCATGATGGTCTGATTGGGGGATAAAGTTGGAAATATTTTTCTTGAGTAAATCTTTGATCTGTCTTTGGCGATTAATACAAAGGTTTTCGTCCCGCCAAGTTCAATTGCACCAAATGCTTTTTTTTCCATAATATAATTTACCATTACAGATATAATTGGGAGGTAAGGTTTCCGTATCTTACAATCTTATTTTATGTTTATATATTTGTAAATGCAAAGGATAAATTATATGGATATCTTTGAAAAATGTTACCAATATACTCAAGCTAAGGACTTGATCAAGGACGGTTCTTATCCTTATTTTCTTCCTCTTGATGAAAATGAAGGGACTGAAGTAGAGTTTGAAGGCCAGCGGCTAATAATGTGCGGGTCGAATAATTATCTGGGTTTAACAACGCATCCAAAAGTTAAAAAGGCGGCTAAAGATGCAATTGAAAGATATGGAACATCTTGTACGGGATCTCGATTTCTTAATGGAACCTTAGCGTTGCATGAAAGACTGGAAAAAGAACTGGCGGAATTTGTTTCAAAGGAAGACTCGCTTATATTTTCCACTGGAATGCAGGTTAATCTTGGAACTATAAGTGCTCTAACTGGAAGGAGTGATGTATTAATCCTGGATAAGGATGATCACGCCAGTATCGTTGATGGCGCCCGTTTAGGTTATGGCAAGATTGAGCGTTTCAGGCACAATGATATTGAACATTTAGAAAAAGTGCTTCAATCAATTCCAGAAAATCTTGGAAAGTTAATTGTCGTTGATGGTGTTTTCAGCATGGGTGGTGATCTGGCAGACTTACCGGCAATTTTACCTTTGGCTAAGAAGTATTCTGCTCGTATCATGGTCGATGATGCTCATGGAATGGGTGTGACTGGAAAAGGACACGGTACTGCAGCTCAATTTGGCGTGGAAGATGAAGTTGACTTGATAATGTCCACATTCAGCAAGTCTTTCGCATCATTGGGCGGGTTTATTGCGGGCGATGAAGACATCATCCATTATATTAAACATAATGCCCGTTCACTGATTTTCAGTGCCAGTATTCCTGCAGCAAATACTGCGGCTGCTCTTGCGGCATTGGATATTATTCGCAAAGAACCAGAACTTGTAGATCGCGTTAATGTTATTGCGGAAAGGATGAGAAAAGAATTAAAACGCATGGGTTTCAATGTGGGTGAGTCCGTTACACCAATTGTCCCTGTGATAATTGGTGATGATAAGAAGACGTTCCAGACATGGAAGAGTTTGTTTGAGAAGGGCGTGTTTGTGAATCCGGTAATTTCTCCAGCTGTTCCACAGGGAATGCAATTACTGCGAACCAGTTATATGGCTACCCAAACCAATGAACAAATTGACAAGGTATTGGAGATTTTTCATGATGTGGGGAAAACCCTTGGTGTTATTTAAATAAGCAAGAAGGAGCTGGTAGCCAGCTCCTTCTTAATAATATTGATTTGCTTAGAAGAGACCCCAATTAAATGAGGTGTTATCTTCCATCATGCTTTGATTCCAAACTTCTCTTCCATATTTTATTTCTGTTGGAAGTCCAATCACCGCTTCTGCTTTCTTTCGTGCTGATTCCATCAGCATAGGTGCATAGGGACAATACGGAGTGGTTAGGATCATGTCAATTCCGGCTTTTTCATCGGTTATCGTAACATTTCGAATTAAACCTAATTGAATAATGTCCATGCCGATTTCTGGATCTCGAACCTTGCGGAACGCGTTCCTGATTTCCTCAACCTTGTCTGCATGGGTCTCTTCAACATCCCAATGCGGGTGATTAATAATTTTTTCTTCTTCCATAGTTAATTAGTTTTTGATATTTTAAAGGAGCAGTGATTATCCCCATGCTTTTTATGAATGATATCTTTTTCAGAAATTAAAAGCATATTTGCAATCAGAGTTTGGTCGAAAAGGCAGATTTCCGGATGGACTTTTCCAATTTGGTAAAATGGACAAGCGACTTCTTGGATCTCATATTCGTTATTCGACTTTACCCAATGTATGTCGTATCCTTCATTATCCATTACTGATTTTAATAAATCTAATCTTCCCTCAAAATCGAGTTTGGCTATTTTCGGTTCATATTCTTTTGTGAGGTCATCTGCCATGTTCTTGAAAATCTTTTTAAAATCTTTATCAGATAGCGTTTTTTTCATTTGTTCTAATAAGTGATTAGTTAGACGAAAGTACCTTTTTGGAAAATTTTCCTGTCCGCTTTCGGTGAGGAAATATACCAATCTTGGCCTACCAACTCCATGGCGTTCTTCTTCGGCATTAACAAAACCGTCAGCTTGAAGGCTGGTTAGATGATGTCGAACAGAGATAGCGTTAATCCCAACAGATTTCGCTATTTCCACTATTGTTGACCGTGGGTTTGTAACAAGAGTATAGAGGACTTTTTCCCTGGTGCTTTTCACGTATATTTATTATTTATCATATTATTCACAAGTATAACACATAGAATTAACTTGCCAATAATAATGATATTTATAATAAATATTGACCAAATAGCGCTAATGTGGTATACTGCGTTTGGTCAAATTTATTACTTTAAAGTTGATCATTAATTAAATATTTCGGAGATTATTTTCCATATGGCGAGTCTGAAAATTGAAAATCTTTCAGTAAGCGCGGAAGATCAACCAATTTTAAAAGGGTTAAATTTAGAAATACCACAGGGTGAAGTCCATGCGATCATGGGACCTAACGGGACTGGTAAATCTACTTTAGCATACACATTGATGGGGCATCCTCGTTATACTATAACAAGTGGGAGTGTTGCTCTAAATGGCACGGATCTCCTTGCTTTTCCCCCTGAAGAACGCTCAAAGAAAGGTGTTTTTTTGGCATTTCAATACCCAGTAGCAGTGCCTGGCGTAACCGTAGCAAATTTTCTAAGAACCGCAATAAATGCGCATAGAAAAAGCAAAGATTCGGGTAATAAAGGGATTTCGATCCTTGAATTTCGTAATTTGCTAATTGAAAAGATGAAGTTGTTGCAAATGGATCCCTCAATGGCAGGGAGATATTTAAACGATGGCTTTTCTGGTGGTGAGAAGAAACGAGTAGAGATTTTGCAGATGGCGATGCTTGAACCAAGAATCGCGATCCTTGACGAAACCGACTCTGGTTTGGATATCGATGCTTTACGGATTGTTTCTGAAGGGATAAATACGTTAAAAAATGATAGTTTAGGAATTCTAATTATTACTCATTATCAGAGAATTTTAGATTATCTGAAACCCGATGTTGTGCATGTTATGGTAGATGGAAGGATAATAATGACTGGCGGGCCTGGGCTGGCGAATAGAATTGAAAAAGAAGGGTATGAATGGCTTAAGGGTTCGGAATCCAAAACAGCCTGAATCTCATTTTGAAAGTGAAAAGGAATATTAATGGGTAAGGAATCTACACCCAATATTTTCAAGGGGATTACTCAAGCTGACTATGGATTTAAAGATCCAGAAGATTATGTATTTAAATCCCAAAAGGGATTAAGCCAAACGGTTATTGAGAAAATATCATCTTGGAAAAATGAGCCGGATTGGATGCTTAAGTTTCGAAAAAAAGCCCTTAAGTATTTTTTCGCACGTCCATATCCTAAATGGGGACCGGATCTTTCGGGATTAGATTTATCAAATTTATATTATTATGTTCGACCTACCGAAAAAACAGAACAAAGTTGGGACGATATACCCGAAAATATAAAAAATACATTTGAACGATTGGGTATCCCCGAGGCAGAGCAGAAATTTCTGGCAGGCGTAGGGGCACAATATGAATCTGAAATGATCTACCATAGTATTCAGGAACAGCTTGCAGAGCAGGGGGTTATATTCCTGAGTATCGAGGAAGGCTTAAGGCAATATCCGGATTTATTTAAACAATACTTCAATACTGCAGTCCCATTTTCTGATAATAAATTTACTGCACTGAATAGCGCTGTTTGGTCTGGAGGATCATTTGTTTATGTTCCCCGAGGTGTTAAGGTGGAACTTCCCCTTCAGGCATATTTTCGTCTTAACATGGCAAATATTGGGCAATTTGAACGAAGCATAATAATTGCTGATGAAGGTTCACAGGTTCATTATGTAGAAGGATGTACTGCGCCGCAGTATTCAAGGGATTCATTTCATAGCGGCGTGATTGAGATTTTTGTTAAGAAAAACGCTCGTGTAAGATACACAACTATTCAGAATTGGTCAAATAATGTTTATAACTTGGTAACACAGCGCGCCATGGTTTATGAAGGCGGCACGATGGAGTGGGTTGACTCAAATCTCGGTTCCAAAATCACAATGAAATATCCAGCATGTTATTTAATGGAGCCTGGAGCGCATGGAGAGATATTATCGATGGCATTCGCAGGAGCTGGTCAAGTTCAGGATACGGGCGGTAAAATGCTTCACCTTGCTCCAAATACTAGCAGCAAAATGACATCGAAATCAATTAGCAAGGATGGGGGGCGGTCCTCTTTTCGCGGGTTAGTATATGTAAAAGAGCATGCACAGCAATCGAGAGCAAATATTGTATGCGATGCTCTAATATTGGACCCACAATCGAGATCTGATACGTATCCATTAATCCGAAGTTCTTCCAAAGATGTTTCTATTGGGCATGAAGCTTCTGTTTCTAAAGTGAGTGAGGAGCAACTATTTTATTTAAAAAGCCGAGGATTGTCAGATGATGAAGCAACGACAATGGTGGTATCGGGTTTTATCGAACCACTAGTAAAAGAATTACCGATGGAATATGCCGTGGAGATGAATCGGTTAATCCAATTACAGATGGAAGGATCGGTGGGGTAAGGAATTGGAAAAGAAATTTGTTAAGACCCCATCTTCTTTGGGTGAGTTTATTAAAGGATTGACAGATATTGATTCATCTATTCTTGGGAATAAAGAGATTGGATTATTGAGAAAAAAGGCAAATGAGGTAATTCGCATTGCCAATGTAAAAGGTTTTAACGATTTTTTCGGAAAAAGGCATACAGATTTCTTTTCAGATTACAGGAATTTGTTTTTACCTGATATACCGATAGTGAAAACTTGGCCTGATGTTCAGGAATCTGATGCAGAAATTGCCGGAAGAAGGGTGATTGGGAAAATCAGAATTTGTGACAATGAGATAAGTAATTGGGTCGATCCAGAGATGCTGAAGGAGGGGGTTATCTTCAGAGACTTACTTACTGCAATTAAAAAGCATTCAAAAGAAGTAAGTATGGCATTCAAAAATAACAGCATAAAAAGAGAATCCATTCTTTCAAATTTGATTATCGGTCAAAGCAAACTCGGGTCGTTTTTATTCATTCCAGATGGAATCCAACCTGATGGGATATTTCTAATTGAAATTGAAGTATCCAATGTGTATTCACTAATTCCGGTGCATTTGATTACTGTAATAGGAAAATCGGCTTGTTGCAATTTGGTAATTGATATAAAATCTAAAAATAACAATAAAGATCGGTCCGTTTTGGTCGTTCAGAATGATTTAATTCTTGCTGAAAATGCGCATTTATCAATTTTTCAAAATCAAAAAGTTGGAAGGGGGATAGCATTGTTCATTTCTGATCATATTACAGAAAATAAAGATGCAACCATAAACAGCTTTACACTTGACCTTGGCAGTTCGATTACTGATAGATTTCTTGCAGCTGAATTGATTGGTGAAGGTGGCTCAGCAAATATTACGGGAGTATATAACCCTAAAAACGGACAACGCTTTTATTACGATACACAGCAAAACCATACCGCATCATATACAGAAAGCGACCTTCTTTATAAAGGCGTTTTAGGAAAAAATGCGTATTCCTCGTGGAAGGGGAATATTCTAATTTCACAAAACACAAGGGGTACAAATGGGTATCAATCAAATGATAATCTGATGATTGACCCGTTTTCAGAAGCTGAATCTATTCCTGGGTTAGAAATTATGACAGATGATGTGCGCTGTTCTCATGGCGTTACCATGAGTAATATTGATAAAAATCAAATGTTTTATTTACAAAGCCGGGGTATAAACAAAGAAGATGCAGAAAGATTGATCGTAGATGGATTTTTGTCATCTGCGGTTAAAAGGATGGCGGATAAAGGTTTTGAAAAATTTATTCTGACTTCTTTCGAAGATTAACTAATTAGTATAAGATTATAAGTATACGAAATTTTAAAAATAAATTAGGCTTAGGAGATTATTTAATGGCAACAATACCTTTCATGCGTCCTCCCGACTTGAATGAGACATATCAGGTTGGAGATATCGTTGAGGCGTTTTGTGATCATGATGAAGGGGATCAGCGGATAAAAGGTTGGCTGAAAGGAACAGTGGTCCAGATTGATGCAAAATTGGTTGCTGTCCAATTCAGGTCTGACGTGTATTTGACAGGTGGGTGGATGATCCCAGACCATATTCTTTGGTATCCCGAATTATCATCCCAAATACGGAAGAAACAGTAGAAGGCATTCAATAAACCATGAATGTGTTGAAAATTAAAGAAGACTTCCCGATTTTGGGAAGGATGGTCCATGAAGGGAGGCGCTTGGTTTATTTGGATTCTGCGGCCACATCTCAAAAACCACGCTCAATTATCCAGGCAATGGATAACTATTACAACAAAAATAATGCTAATGTACATCGTGGGATTCATTTACTTGCCGAAGAGGCAACGCAGATGTATGAACTTGCGAGGAAAAAGATAGCTGCTTTTGTTGGGGTAAAAGATTACAGCCAAATCATTTTCACGAGGAACACCACTGAATCTATTAATCTGATTGCTCGTACCTGGGGTTGGAAATATCTCAGCGAAGGTGATGTGATTCTGACTACTGAGATGGAGCATCACTCAAACATTGTGCCCTGGTTTTCCCTCGCAAAAGAGAGAAAACTAACTGTTAAATTCATTAAAATTACACATGAGGGGAAACTTGATAAAAAGAATTATCAGAACCTACTAGAATTAAAACCAAAGATTGTGGCATTTACACATATGTCCAATGTGCTTGGAACAATCAATCCTGCTAAGGAGATAATTGAATTAGCTCATCAAGCAGGTGCCATAACTGTTGTTGATGGTGCACAATCAGTTCCTCATTTATCGGTTAGTATTGATGATTTGGATGCTGATTTTTACGCTTTTTCAGCACATAAGATGTGCGGACCAACCGGTATAGGGATATTATTCGGAAAAAAAGAACTTTTAGAAGAAATGCCGTCATTTTTGGGCGGCGGGGATATGATCAAGAAAGTCACATTTGATGGATTTTCAACAAATTCAATTCCATATAAATTTGAAGCTGGTACTCCTGCAATTGCACAGGCAATAGGGTTTGGTGCAGCAGTTGATTATTTATCTTCTATTGGAATGGAAAAAATATTTGCTCATGAGAAGACATTAATCAAATATGCTATGGAATCATTACCAGATATTCCTGGTATAAAAATCATTGGACCATCGGCGGAAGATCGTGGAGGTGTAATTTCATTTACTATTGACCAGATCCACCCTCACGATGTAGCACAAATTCTAGATGAATTCGGAATTGCAGTTAGGGCTGGCCATCACTGCGCTATGCCGTTACATGAAAAACTTCATTTAATCGCTTCAACTAGAGCAAGCTTTTACTTATACAACACCAAAGATGATATAGATGAGCTAAAGATGGGTCTTCTCCGTGTTTACAAGGTGTTTAACTAGGAAAAACAATAATGGATGACCTTTATCGAGAAATTATCATTGATCATTATAAAAATCCGCTTCATAAAGGAAGATTAGATAATTGCGATTTCAGTTTTGAGGATGAAAACCCATTGTGTGGTGATCATATTCAAATAGAACTTAGGGTTGATGGATCCCAGAATGTGGTGGAAGCCAAGTTTGATGGTCATGGTTGCGCAATTTCAATATCTGCCGCAGATCTTCTGATAGATTCTATTATTGGAAAATCTATCGAGGATTTAAAGAGTTTAAAAAACCAGGATATTCTTGATTTGCTAGGGATTGAATTAAGCCCCGTCCGTTTGAAATGCGCTCTTCTATCATTAAAAGTATTAAAAGCAGCAGTATATGAACTTCAAGAAGCAGATGATGATCTAGCCTAAAAAAAATTCCTCGTGAAATGCAGAGGAATTTTTATTAAAATAGGCAATATTAGGTAAATGACCCAATAATTCGCAAAATATCAAATCCTTCCGCGTACTTCTTCTCGGCAATTGCTCCATTTCTAACCATGATTGCACGAGTAAGTTCAGGGGCAAAATAGTAAATATCTTTATATGTTTTATAAGCGGCCAATGCTTCAATTTTCTTTTCAACATCCGATTCATTGACTTCAATTAAAAAAGTTGGGAAGAAACCATAACTGCTTCTTATTACATCATAACCAAATAAAGAAGTTCCTCTAAACACGCGCAGTGATTCTTGCGTGACAGTTCCATGATCCTGGTGTAGATCGGAATTTGAATGTACGAAAACCATATCCGGTTTGTATTTTTTGTTCATGGAAAATAGATATTCTAAAATTTCTTGCCTGGAATGTTTAAATCGTCTGGTCTCAAAACTTTCTAAAAACCTGTGCTCCTCATCAACTCCAAGAATGCGCATGCTTTCATTATGCTCTTTTACAACATTAATTAGAGATGGGTTTTTTTGATTATCAGAAAGTGTGATACAAAAAACTTCAGCAAAATTCTGAATATTTGCGATAAGGGCACCACATCCAATTTCAATATCATCTGGATGAGCACCAATAAAGAAAATTCTTTTTCCCTTAAATAACATTATTTCACCTTTATCTATTTGGTAGCAATAAACCCACCAACAACCTTGGTCATAACAATTTTTCCGTCGCGCTGAATCCATCTGTTAGCAACTTCCTCAATCGATTTCATGATTTTTATGAAGCCGTCTTTTTCAGTGAAAAAATCTCCCCACAATTTTCTATCTTCTGAAAGTGAAGCTCGAGTGTATTCTATAAACGGGTCAGCAGTCGGGAAAGTGAGAGGATTTTCAAAAATCTTTACCTCGACATCTGAAAATGTGTTTTCAATAGCCTTAAGAATCTCGCTTGCATAACGTGAGCTGCCAGGCATTTTAGGAATGGGTTTGTTCGTTGCTTCTTTAATGATATCGTAGAAAACCTGTTTGTTTTCAGGCATGGGTCCTGTTGTAAATAACTTCCCCCCTTGGTTAAGAACCCGATGCATTTCGCGGATTGTAAAGGGGATATCTTCTGAATAGTAGATTGCAAAACAACAGGATAGCAAATCAAATTTATTTTCAGCGAAATCAAATGGCTCATTGAAATTCAAGTATTTATACTCAATTTTATAATTATTCTCTGCGCGTAATTGTTTTGCTTTATTAAGTAATTCTTCTGAAACATCTCCACCGGTAATTTCACATTTACCGCCTAGAGTTGTGTAAAAAGAAGAGCATTGTTTGCCAGAACCGCAAGCTACATCTAATATCCGCATTCCTTCATTAAGTTCAAGTGTTTCCAGCATCCATTCATCAATATTGCGGCTACCAAATTTGTCATGGATATTGATTCGAGAAATTAGGTCGGATGTTGTTTCTTTGTAATCTATTTTCATTTTTCCTCTTATAAAGTTATTGTATAAGTATAAATTGACAAACACGATTGTCAAGATGCGCCCCTAGGGGTTAGCAGATTCTGGGCAGCATTTCTCCAGTAAGCATATCAACAATTCTTGTGCCGCCAATAATTGTTGACATCAGGACAAAAGGATTATTCGTGGACTTTTCAACCTGCCCAATTTTAATCGCCTCTTTTCCAAGAGGATGCTGCCGCAGGGCATTTAACATGGCCTCTTCTTCTTGTTGTGGAACGATGAGGATCACTTTTCCTTCATTGGCAACGTAAAGTGGATCAAAGCCAAGAATATCACACGCCCCTTGTACTTGTCTGTGGATCGGAAGTTGAGTTTCATCTAATACGATTGTCACATTGCTTTGCAAGGCAATCTCGTTTAATGTTGTTGCTACTCCACCGCGCGTAGGATCACGGAGCACATGAATATTCGGGGCGGCTTTAATTGCTGTTTGTATCAAGTGATTAAGTGGAGCAACATCTGAAGTAATGATAGTTGAAAAGCCCAGTTCGTTTCGAGCGGCAAGAACAGCGATCCCATGATCACCAATTGTTCCCGAAATTATTACCGAATCGCCAGGGCGAGCAGATGCACCATTTATTCTAATTCCCTCAGGAACAAAACCAATTCCTGCAGTTGATATGAATATGCGGTCGGCTTTTCCCTTCTGAACAACTTTTGTGTCGCCTGCTACGATAACAACCTGTGCTTCCTCGGCGCATGTTTTCATAGATTCTGCAATCTTTTCTAATTGGTTGATGGGAAATCCTTCTTCAATGATAAAGGAAGCAGTTAGAAATTTAGGGATACCGCCTGACATGCTGATGTCATTTACGGTACCAGCAACAGCCAACCGACCAATATCTCCACCTGGAAAAAAGATCGGGCTCACAACATGTGCGTCTGTCGAAGTAACGATTCTGAAATTATTCAATGACTCTTTAGGAGTAATATCTGCAAAATCATTCCCTTGATTCAGGATTGGATTTGAAAAATATTTTAAGAAAACAGAATCTATCAAAGATTTTGTTAAACTACCCCCACTCCCATGACCAATAGATACTTCCTTACTTTTTGAAAGTGGAATTGGGCAGGTAAAATACTCGAAATTTTTATTTTGATCATCCATTTAAATATTTCCCATAACGGTAATAAGCTGCACAGGCTCCTTCGGAAGAAACCATTGTTGCTCCGAGAGGATTCTGTGGTGTGCAAATATTTCGAAATGCTGGACATTCAAAAGGTTTTTTTTGTCCCTGTAACACCAAGCCTGAAATACAAATTTCCGATTCTTTTGTTTGAATATGATCAACTTTGAACCGAATTTCCGCATCGAAGGCCTGAAATTCTGACCGTAGTTTCCAACCACTCATCGGGATCATGCCAATTCCTCTCCACTGGCGATCACATTCAGAAAATGCTTTTGAGATGATCGCTTGTGCCTGGATATTCCCCTCATACTTAACTGCACGGGGATAGGCATTTTTTACCTGGAACTGGCCGTTTTCTAACATACGAACGGTTTGGAGAATTCCCAGCAGAAGATCCAAAGGTTCAAACCCAGTTACGGTGATCGGTACTTTGTACTTTTCTGAGATTGGTTCATATTCTTTAAACCCCATAACTGCGCAGACATGTCCTGCTGCTAAAAATCCTTGGACCTTATTCATGGGTGAACTTAGGATTGCATGCATGGCGGGGGGGACTCGTACGTGGGATACGAGCATAGAATAATTATCAAGACCCTGTTCGCTTGCCTTGATAACGCTGATAGCGTTGGCTGGTGCGGTTGTCTCAAATCCTATTCCAAAAAAAACAACCTGTTTTTCAGGGTTATCCCGGGCAATCTTCAGTGCTTCGATAGGGGAGTAAACAACACGCACATCGCCCCCGGAAGCTCGTACAGAAAATAGGTCTTTTTCAGAACCTGGCACCCTGAGCATGTCTCCGTAGGAAGTGAAAATAACATCTTTATGGGAAGCAATAGCGATCGCTTTATCCAAAAGTTCTAGAGAGGTGACACAGACTGGACACCCAGGCCCGTGAATGAGTTCTATTTCTTCTGGCAGTAAATCACTCAACCCATATTGCATAAATGCATGAGTCTGACCACCACAAATTTCCATGATGTGCCATTTATGAGTGACTGTATCATTTATTTCTTGAATAGTTCTCTGGACCAATTCACGGTCTCTGTATTTGTCATTAATGGTCATGTTCGGATAATAAACCTATTGATTGTGTTCTTGTTGATTAAGTTTATCAATTTCGCGAAGTATATTGAGCGTCTCATTTGCTTCATCTTCACTTAAGCGACTGATTGAAAAACCTGCGTGAACGATAACATATTCACCTACATCAACCTCAGGAGTGGCTTCTAAGCATACTTCAACTTCAACTCCACTGTAATCAATCTTTGCCATTTTAATATTATTGATCTCGTAAATTTCTTTGATCTTACCTGGAATTCCCAAGCACATAATTACCTCTATTTTACTTATAATTTTTATTTGCGATCACTGCCTGCCCCAATGAAATCCCACCATCGTTTGGTGGAATATTGTGATGAATGAGCACCGAAAATCCCTCCTCATCCAGAATTTGACAGGTTTTGCGTAGTAAGTATTGATTTTGCCAGACACCACCTGAAAGTGCAACGTGATGCAGGTTATCCTCTTTTTCAATTTGTTTGCATAGAATTAAAATTAAATTAGCGATAGCATTATGGAATTTTGTGGCAATAACCACGGCATGGATTCCATGATTAATATCGGATAATATATTGCTGATGATGTTGTTTAAATTGATTGTGTTCTCGGAAATCTCAAATACGTATGCGTCAGTAATAGATGATTCAGTGATTTGCTCTAGTTCAATTGCTGCTTGTGCTTCATAATTTATTGTGTGGCGGAGGCCTATCAAACTTGCAACTGCATCAAATAAACGCCCCATGCTTGATGTATTGGGAGTGTTAATATGCAATTCAAGTTGGCGTTTGATCACGTTTTTTTCTTCAGATGTCAATGACTGAATAGCAGGTATATGATCATCCCATGGAAAACCCAGTTTCCATAAATATGCAGCCGCGATACGGTTGGGATGAAGGATAGCACTATCCCCACCTGGTAAAGGCATGTATTCCAAGTGATATTTTCTTTTGAATGTTTGGTAACCGCCAATTAATATTTCCCCTCCCCAAATTTGGCCATCCATTCCATAACCTGTGCCATCAAGGCAGACCCCAATGACATCTTCATTCGAGTCCCAATTATTATCTGCCAGGCAGGCTGCTAAGTGAGCATGATGGTGCTGAACTTTAAGGAGAGGAACATTGTTTGCATCGGAATAGTAAAAAGCATATTTTGTTGATAGATATTCTGGATGTAAATCACAGGCAATAAATTGTGGTTTTGTGTTGAACATGTGTTGGTAATTGGCAATTCCTTCTGTAAATGCCTGGTACGTTTCCATGTTTTTTAGATCACCAATGTGGTGACTTATAAACGCATATTTTTCTTTTGTTAGGCAGAAAGTATTTTTTAATTCACCACCAACACTTAATATTTCAAGAGAAATTTTAGGTAGTATGATTGCGTTTGGCGCATACCCACGAGATCTGCGATAAAAATATTTTTGCCCCTTATATTCTGCGAGGACTGAGTCGTCAACACGGGTATTAATTTTTCTATCATGGAAAAGAAAACCATCAGCGATAGAGCTCAACACCTTTTTTGCTGATTCATTCGTGTAGGTAATTGGTTCGTCGGAAATATTTCCGCTAGTCATCACAAAAAGATCTGGGTAATCATTTTCAGGTTCAAGTAAAAGTAAGTGCAGTGGTGTATAAGCTAGCATTATGCCAAGGGTTCTCATTTTGGGAGCTACTTGCTCGGGTACATGCATGCCTTTTTTCGTTGGCAGGATCACAATAGGGTGTTCATGGGATCCAATTATTGCTTCTTCCGCATTATTTATTAGACAATATTTCTTAACGTATTCAATATCAAATACCATGGTAGCGAATGGTTTATCAGACCTTTTTTTACGACGGCGCAATTTTGAAACAGCTTCCTGGTTGAGAGCGTCACATGCAAGATGGAATCCTCCCAACCCTTTGATTGCGATGATTTTCCCATCTCTTAAAAATTGTCGAGCTTTCTGAATTCCTTTTTCTCTTTTTTCAGGTCCTGTTGTTAGACTTTCAAACCAGACCTGAGGACCGCAGTCAGGACAAGCTACTGGTTGCGCATGAAAGCGGCGATTTAGTGGATTGTCATATTCCGCTTGACACCTATCACACAACGTAAATTCTGCCATTGTGGTGTTTGGACGGTCATACGGGATTCCCTTGATTATTGTTAATCGCGGACCGCAATTTGTACAGTTGATAAAAGGGTATCTATATCGGTGGTTAGTAGGATCAAATAACTCTTTCTGGCATCCACAACAGATAGCTACATCTGGTGAAATGGGAATAAATTCACCAGGGATTATTTGGCTTTGCAGGATCTTAAAATCCTTATAACCATTAGAATGATTTTCTAATTCATCAAAAGTATCGATCTTTGCCAATGGAGGTGGATTGGTTTTTACCTCAGCAATAAAACTCCTCATTTCTTGGAGTGTTCCATCTGCAAGTATTTCAACTCCTGCTGATGAGTTGCGTACCCAACCGGTAATATTGTATTTCTTTGCTGTTGAGAATACAAAGGGGCGAAAGCCAACACCTTGAACTGTTCCTTTAATGCGGATAATTTTACTGATCATTATTGAAGAAAATTATTTTATCTCTTGAATTTTTGTTTTCAACCAATTCGCCCACTTGTCAAAACCATCACCTGTTTTACAAGAAAGCGAAAAGAAAGCTACTCCTGGATTTAATGCTTCAATACCTTTTTTGAAATAATCAATATTGAAATCGACGTAAGGTAATAAGTCTGTTTTATTTAGAATTAGTGATTGAATCCCGCGATAAATATTGGGGTATTTATATGGTTTATCGTCTCCCTCTGGAATACTCGCGATTACAACGCTAAAATGTTCTCCAAGCCGAAATGCGGCAGGACATATCAGGTTTCCGACATTTTCAATGATTAAAAGATCGGTGTTAGAGAGATCTAATTGCTCAATGCCATTTCTAACCATCAAAGCATCGAGATGGCATTCCCCGCCAGTATTGATTTGCACTACAGGTATATTCAGGTTGCTTATCTTATCCGAATCGATGGTTACGGGAGCAGTATCCCCTTCTATGACGGCTATTTTATATTGGGTGGAAATGTTTTCGATTGTCCTTAGGATTAAACTTGTTTTTCCAGCACCAGGGGAAGCCATCACATTGACTGTTAGGATATTTTTCTTGCTTAGGAGTTCCTGATTTTCTTCCGCAATTTTATCATTTGCGCTCATGATCTTTTTTACGATCGGAATCGTTTTCTTACTCATTGCTATCCCCAAGATTATTTTCAATTTCAATGCTATTTAATAAGAATTCATCTCCCTGAATCATACTTAGATTCATACTACTGCATATAGGGCAGGGGATCAATTCACCATTTATTTCGAATTCACTTTCACATGCTTGACAGATAAATTTCGCGGGGATTTTATTGATGACAAGGACGGATTTTTCGCAAATAGTATTTTCACTGATAATATCCCAATAGAATTGAACGCTGTCGCCAATGATGTTTGATAATTTACCTGTGATTATGTTCAAAGAAATTACTCTTATGGCATTATTCTTAATAGCGTAATCACTTGCGATATTCAATAGTGATTCTGTAACAGCCAATTCATGCATAGGAAATATTATACTATTAAGATAAATTTATTATAAAAATAATAATTATTATTCAAAGAATTCCTCTTGAATAATATTAAGTGCTTGATTAATAAACTCTCTGGTTTGCTCTGATAACTCACGACTAAATCCGAACTGGAAACCGCGGATCGACAGAAGCCATGCTTTAGGATGCTTACCAGTCAATGATTGAGCAACTGCCAGACATGAGGATGGGGAGAAATGATGGGTAAATGGAGAATGTTGATAGTTAGGATTGATAGATTGGAAGCTAATGTCCTTTTCTATGATCCCAGTATGCGAATCAATAAAAAGAACTTTTTGGTATTGGGCAATCCTTTCCGAAAATTCTGGCAGTAGTTGGAAATTAAACATAATATCAGTGTTTTCATCAAGTGAAATGGTATCTGAAGAGAAAAGATCCGCGTCTTTCTTACCTGAATCATTTAACAAAGCTATGAATAGGTGATATGCTACACCATCATCACCCCGATCTGGATTTCCATACCCTATGAATAAATTGTTTTTCATAAATTCCAACAATCCAACAAATTCACATAATAGATGCCGCCAATAGTGGACGGCATCTATTATGCTATCGTGGCGATCTTTCAGAAATCACGTTTTACTTCTTGAATTAATTTACCATTGTGATCAAATAAATCAATAATCATTGGCATTTGTCCAACCGCATGTGTTGAGCAGGATAAGCAGGGGTCATGCGCGCGAATGGCAGCTTCTACCCGGTTTAAGAGTCCTTCTCTAATTTTTGGTCCTGTGATATAGGTTTTTGCAACACTGTCAACAGCCTCACTCATGGCCCAGTTATTGTGACCGGTTGAGACAATAAGATTGACTGCTTCAATCTGTCCATTTTCTTTAACTTTGTAATGGTGGAGTAATGTTCCACGGGGTGCTTCAATTACACCAACGCCTTCACCTTTAAAATCTTGTTTGGTGTTAAGAATATCTTTGCCGAGGATGTTTGGATCATCAAGTAGTACTTTTACTCTTTCGATCGAGAACAGGATCTCTATCAAGCGGGCATAATGGTAATGAAGTGTATTTTCAATTGGTTTTCCGTCATTCATTGCCCTGTAAGTTTTGAATTCTTCGTTAGCAAGCGGTGTGTCGATTTTTGTGGCAGTGTTCAATCTGCCAAGTGGGCCAACGCGGTAAACACCATCTGGATATCCCATCTTTTTATAGTACGGGAATTTAAGGTAAGACCAATCTTCAACATGCTCAGCAATATGATCGAGATAATTGTTGGAGTCGAATTTCTCTAATTCCTTACCATTTTTATCAACCATTCGGATATTGCCCTGATAAAGCTCCAGACTATTTTCAGGTGTAACAAGACCCATATAACCGGTGGGAAACACAGCGAATTTGTCAATATCTTCTTTGTTGTTTTCAGCCCAGCTTTTAAAAATTGTCAGTCCTGTCTGGGTAATTGCGATCATTTCATCAATATCTTTTAATATTGATTCGCGGTCCTCTTTTTTAAGGGCTTTATTAACTCC
>CBDAFG010000093.1:0-4132 GCA_965195205.1 uncultured Pelolinea sp.
ATCGATGGTTTCTTGCCAATCTTTTTCATCCTCTCGAAGAAAATATCGTCCCTCAAGATCGTATATTCCCAAGAAAGCCTCTTTAATATTTTGGCAATCACCTATTTTTGAGAAAGACTTAGAATCAACTTCCTTTTGATTACCGCTTACAAATATCGCTATTGAATTATTTGTAACTTCTGGAACAATAGGCCAATCCTGCCATTGATCTGGCGGAATTCTTAGGTCGGGAGTAGGTGTTGATTTATCTAAAGTTGCTTGTGGGGTATACGTTTCATTAATTTGCTCACTTAACGTTTCTGGAGTAAGCGTTGAAACAGATTCATTACTAGCATCATCTATTGATACTTCTAATGATTGTGGATTCATTGAACTGTTACAACTTGGCAAAATAAGTAATATACATACGATACAAGCTAGAGTGTGCATTTTTTTATTCTTCATTGTCATTGTTTATTTATTGTCCTATAAAATCTTCTACCACCAAAGCAATCTCATCTGTCAATATTCTTTCAGCATATTCGGACAAATGAATCGCGCTGTTAGTGAATTCCTTTTCTGGAATTAATTTCCACAAATCATAATACTTAATATCATTCTTCTGTGTAAATTCCTTCATTATTGATCTGTACTGATCGTATGCCCACCTGGGGTAGTAATAATTATATTGAACTGAACTGTTAATCCCTTCGCTAATTAGTATTGGCTCATTTATCAGAATAAAATCTATTCCATTGTTAATCCCAATCCCATTCTTGATTATTTCGAGCGCTAAAAATTCTTTCAGACTATCATCCTGATTAACTGCATAATATTTTTCTATGGGTTCAGGAAAATCCCTTTGAGCAGGATTATAAGTTTCAGAATACTCCTGATCTATGCCCGTTGCATTCCACAGTATTCCAAGCAATTGCAAATTCAACATATCATAAATATTTCTTCTTTGATTCCAGAGTGTATTTTCAAACAAATCTTCTTCTAATTTATTTATTTCTGACAGTTCATATTTTTCAATAATCGAATTAATAATCAGCGGATTATTCCTATTAATTGGTATTTCCAATTGTTTTTTTATCGGTAGGGCTTCTAATGTTGTGAACCATATAATAAGGTCTGGATCATATTCCAAAGCCCTGTCAATAACCACCAAATCCTTTAATATAGATATACTTGGATAACCGAGATTATGGAAGATGATTTTTTCATCAACTTTCAGAAATCTTTTATTTAACAAACCAGATAGTGTATTATCAGGTTCTTGAAGAAATCCCCAGATAGATGAGTCACCTATCAACACCACATGTATATATTCGTCATCTATTTGTTTTTCACTTATCTCATGAGATGCAAACATCGCATTAAGATTGTATAAACTCAGGTTATTGGACCGTTTTGTATTCTCCCCAAAAGGCAATCTTGATCGTCCATTAAAGACGGAATTATATAAACTTAAATTGCCTATTGATAACTTCGATATAAAAATCCATCCGAAATTTATCATAAACAAAATTAATAAAGTCTTAATAATTATGCGTTTTATTGAAATACTTGAATAGAAATTTTCGTTTTTCATTTTTTACCAAATAGAATAAAAAATACTTGCATTGATTCATCCAAAGTAGACAACTCAAACCAAACCCAACCGAGAGAAATATATACAAAAGTAATCATTGTCGATATTACCCTATATGCTGGCGATATTTGCCACAATGGTTTCCCGGTTAATGTTTTCTTTTTAACGAATCCTGTTACTCTATTCTGCACGAACAATCCAATTCCATTCCACGCTCCCCAGGCAATGAAGTTATAGCTTATACCATGCCATAAACCAATCAATACCATCGTTGTAACTTGCATGAGTCCCATTATGAGCTTTGAATTCATAGATTTGCAATTCTTTCGTAAATAACGAGTTGCCGGGTTGAAATAATATGCCCGAAACCATTGTGTCAGTGTAATGTGCCAGTTGTTCCAAAAGATTGTTAGCGTAGGGGAGAGCAATGGTTTATTAAAATTTTCCGGTAGTTGAATTCCTAATAATCTTGAAATACCTATTGCTAAATGTGAATAGCCGTTAAAATCAAAATAAATCCGGAAAGCATAAATAATCACTACAAACCACATCCAGAATTTCGAGGTGATTGTTATAGCTAATGTTTCATTAATGGAAATTATTGCCAGTAAATCCGCCAAAATAAATTTTTGAAACAATCCGATGGCAATCCGTTCTCCAGCATACAATAGATCTTCATTTATAAATTTCTTATTAGACAAAATTTCTTCTCGGTAGTGATCAATTCTGTCGATTGGTCCTGCTAAAAAAGCAGGAAAATATAACAGATAACCAAGATATGTTTTTAGCGAAATGCTTACACTCCCTCTTTTTTTACTTTCGATTAGAGCATGCAGCATCCTAAATGCAAAATATGAAAATCCAATCCAGACAATTTCGTTAGCAAAAGCTAAGTTTACGGATTGTTTATTTATATAGCGTAAATATACACTTAGTTTGTGAGACAAAAACTCATTTTTAAGTATTGTAAAAATAATTAACAATAAGCTTGCGATTCCCCATCTAAATATATTTTTATTGTTAAGTAACTTTAATCTAAATATGACAAAACATAATATTGTCAGAAAAAGAAACGTGATGAAGGGTTTTGGTGCAGAAATATATTTATAAATACTGAAGAATGGAACAAGACGAGATAGTCCAATAAATAAAATAAAGCTTATAACAAAAATAATTGTTATATTGTTGTCTCTTGATTTAAGTTCTTCTTTCTTTGAGATTATTACCCAAGATATCAACCCTAAAGAGATGCTGAATGTCGGAAACCAGAAATCGAGTGTTCTTATTGTCGAAATTGGTTGAAGCCAAAATATTGTCATAATGCTGATTAACAGCACGAACCATTCTAGCTCTTTTTCTTTCAGAACCAACCTATATACCAGAGATATTAATATAAAGAATATTATTTGGTTTAAATTCATTTAAAATCCCTGGTAGATCCAGAGAGGAGAATTATCAGTTGTCACAATAGTTAACCCAATAATAAGCATGCAAAGAAAAATCACAATTAGGTTTTCTCTATTAAACAATTTCTTCATTAATTAATTTCTTACCGACGGATTTATTTATATGAGCAAACTCGCCACTGCCCATCTTCTTGCCTTAAGGTGTAAGTCCTTCTTGAAAGATCAATGGCACGAATCTCGTCATTATAAGTAAGATCAAGCGATCCAGTGCATACGACATAAGTATCCGCCTCTTCTT
Source organism: uncultured Pelolinea sp. (assembly GCA_965195205.1). GTDB lineage: Bacteria > Chloroflexota > Anaerolineae > Anaerolineales > Anaerolineaceae > Pelolinea. The sequence continues at coordinate 3,278 of CBDAFG010000093.1, forward strand.
CACCAGTAATATCACATTTCAGCCCTGTAATCGAAGCGTCAACTGACAAAAGTGCATCCACCTCTAAAGTAGCAGATTCTTCCCATTCCTTGCAAGATAAAGCAATGACTTGCGTTTTGTCCTTTTCAGCAAGTGCAATAATATAATTTTCCGCTGTTTTTGCTGCATTAGATTCGCCTCCGCTTCCGCAGCCAGATAATACAATAATTGATAACACTACAAGTATGAACATAAACTTCCTCATTATCTTCTCCAATGAAAGGTTTTTAGTTTTGCTAATTATAATAAAAAAAGCGGAGAAATTCTCTCCGCTTTTATCTATATTTTTTTACTATATATTCTATGATTTTTGTGAGGTGTTACTCCGAGATTCTTCAGGTCTTTTCGCATTTGTGTTGCTGTTTCAGCAATTTGGGTTAATTCCCCATGCAAAAAATTAGCTGCGTGGGCTGTTTTATAAATCTCAGAGAACATAAGAACATTTCCCCCTCGTCCATGGTATTCAGGTAATACTCCTACTCCATTAAATGATATCCAATTGGTTTTTTTCAATTCTCTTAAATAACTCACCAGCGCAAGCGGGGATAATTGCCCTTTATGCTTTTGAAGAGCAGCAGAGATATCCGGAAAAGCGAATAAAAATCCTACAACTTCATCGTTATACGTAATTACTTTAAGCAATTCGGGAACTGCCACAACCATAATATTATCCATAACAAATTTTATTTCGTTATCTGATAATGGGTAATATTCCCAGTTGTTAACAAAAGAATTGTTATAAGCCTGCCCGATTTTCCAAGACCATTTTCTCAATTCTTTCTTTGATGAGAAACGTAAAACCTTAAATTTGCCCCT
>CBDAFG010000094.1:0-2274 GCA_965195205.1 uncultured Pelolinea sp.
ATCAAGAGGATTTGGAAAGACTTGCAATTTCAGAAAATAAATTACAAACCATATCCCTAAAATTTGGCGATATTGAAAAGCATATTTTCAGAAAAGCGATTAATAAAAAAGCTCAACCAGAGAATTCCCTATTCCAATTTGAGAAATTAATAAATGAGCTAGAAATTGAAAGCATTGATGAATTACAAAAAGATAGATTTTTGGGTGATTTTGACATAAAAATAATACTCAATAATAATCTAAGTTATGATGATATCTCAAACGAAGACAAACTAAATATTAGCTTAAAGTTCTTGGATAATATTTTCACTGAATTTAAAGATTCAATAAACCCAAAAAAAGGGAGTGATTTTATCGCAGGTGATTTTAATAATTTCTTTAGCAAACCAAAAACCAAGACTATCAACGAAAATAATTTGGATGATAGTGTGGCAAAGGATAATGAATGGTATATGCTAGATGGCTTTGTTGGTACTAGCGAAGAAATAGGTTTTATCAAGTTTATAAAAAACACCATTGGAAATCTATATAGAAAATTTGAGCAGGTTTATTTACTTAAAAATGAAGAAGTATACACAATATATGATTTTCAAAAAGGGAGAGGATTTCAGCCAGATTTTATTCTATTGTTGAAAGAGGGGAAAGAGGACTTTTGTTATCAAGTCTTTATTGAACCAAAAGGACCTCAATATCTTGGAGATGATGGAACATTTAAATCAGGAAAGGAATGGTGGAAAGAAATATTCTTGGAAGAGATAACCGAAAAATATGGATTTGAAAATGTGTTAAAAGCAGAAAACCAGAATTATAGATTAATTGGATTACCGTTTTACAACAACGACCACAACCAACAATTTGAAAGCCGATTCAATCATTTATTGAAGACTTCTTAGCCTTTCAAAAACCTCTAACATAGATAAAAAATTAAACTAAAATACTCTAAGAGCACCATTTTCGTGTTTTCAATCATATTGCTAGGTAAATTGTCATTGATTGAGCTCCACCATGCCGTTATTGCTTGATCACCCTTGCTAATTCCGATTTCCGAATAACTTAATTTCGGTTATGTTGTTCTTTATGAAAAAGTTGCTATTAAAAACTGAATATGCTCGCTTGCTTCTCCGTCGATTAGCGCAAAACCTTTTTTAATATCATCGCGATTGATTTTTGCAGCAAAGTGAATATCTTTCAGCTTTTTTATGATCTTTCCGGCTTTCATTCCAACAAAACCATTGGGGCGCATTAATGAATAAGCATACATAAATCCAGATAATTCATCACAGGCAAATAAATAGCGTTCCATTTTTGTTTCTGGCTCTACCCCAGTGATGCTGGGTCCGTGAGCTAAGATGGCATGTTTTAATTCTTCGGGATAATCAGTTAATAATTCATTAACAGCTTTGTTGGGATGCTCCTGAGGATATTTTTCATAATCAAGGTCATGGAGTAAGCCAGTTTGATACCAGAGTTCTACATCCTCACCAAAAATTTGAGCATAGGCTTCCATAGCTGCAGCCACCATTTCACAGTGATGGCGTAAAGCTGGGTTCTCTATATATTTTACTAATAAGGTTTGTGATTCTTCACGGGGAGGGAGATTCATAATACTAGTGTAACAATCTTTCTGTAATTTCAAAAAAGAGTAGATCACGGTATCCTTTCAGAAGTCAACCAAACCAAAGAAAGGACAAGAACCATGATCTACAAGAATGATTGTACATTACCAAAAGAATATCTGGAACAACTGACAGAGGAAGGGCTGGAAAGCTTGCCTGAGATGATTCGAGCACTTGTGAACCAAGCCATGCAGATTGAACGAGACATGCATCTCAATGTCCAACCCTATGAACGCAGCGATGAACGTAACGGCCATGCCAATGGCTATAAACCCAAGACTGTCAGGACCAGGGTAGGCAAAGTGACCTTTGATATTCCACAGGTGCGGGAAGGCGGGTTCTACCCACAAGCGTTGGAAAAAGGGCTGCGCAGTGAGCGTGCTCTTACAATGGCATTAGCGGAGATGTATGTGCAGGGAGTATCCACACGCAAAGTAGCTGCCATAACCAAGAAATTGTGCGGCACGAAGGTCAGCGCGGCTCAGGTCAGCCGGGCAGCTAAACAACTGGATGAAACACTGGAAACATGGCGCAACAGGCCATTGGGAGAAGTGATCTATCTGTATCTGGACGCTCGTTATGAGAAGGTGCGCCAGGCAGGCAGTGTGCGTGATGCAGCCATTTTGATCGCCAGCGGGGTCAAAAAGGACGGAAAACG
>CBDAFG010000095.1:0-2242 GCA_965195205.1 uncultured Pelolinea sp.
GAGATTGTCGGATAACCCCTTAAATCCACCCCAAATCCTTCCACCTTTTCATGAATCCCATGATTTTTCAGAAAAAATACGTATTTTTTCACCAAAAAACCCATATTATCCCATTATTCCCCTCAATATTCCCGAATTCACCTCACATTTCAACACGGTTTTAGATAGCATACGCTACCAATGACATTTGCAAGCCTCTTCACATTAACAACGATAGCAGTGATAATGAATTGAACATTCACCTTCGGCAGCCCCCAATATCTTGCTCTTGCCATCCCATGGAATCTCTTCATCTCAGCATTCTTTGGCTCGATATGGGCTCTTTCCTTCATATCATCCTTAAAATCCTGGGTTTTATTATATTCCTTCGCCTCCATCACCAAATCATAATGTTCCCCTATGGTGATAGTCCTCCCCTCCTGTTTTGTGCATTTATCTTTTAACGAACACTGGCTGCAGATTTCTTTCTTGAAATAGAATGTTGTCGTCCCTTCCTTTTCATTATAATTTGAAATCATGGTTCTGTTCCCAGCAGGACATGTCACCCCACTTTTATCCAAAACGAATTTTTCCTGGGATAGAAGCCCGGTTGGATTGAAACCTTCTTGTATTGGAGCAACGACCACAATTCTCCGATCTAACATCTGAAACCTATTTTCTGCACTTCCGTAGTGAGTATCCCCCCTAACCTTTTTCGGCTTAGAACTGTTTTCTATCTTCTCATCCACAAGAGGCAAAAGTACATTTCCGTCATAGGTATTACCCGCTGTCCCGATGATGTTTGTCACAAACCCATCATCAGATTTTATTATATTGGCCTTATATCCTGTGAAAGGTTTTGAATCCGATTTAGCTCCATGTCTTGCATCTTCATCCACAAGACTTACTAATTTGTTCTTCACATGCTCTTTTTTCTTCTGGACGTTACCATTTTTCTCTTCTATGTTTTCATTCAGTATCTGATTCAATTGCTCAATTTTCTGTTTGACTGATGGTGATTCCAGTTTTTCTGCTTTGTCCCTTATTGTTCTTGCTTCTTCAACTACTTCAACAAGTTTTGTTTTTTTCTCCTCGGTTTTCAGTGTGTGCAGCTTCTCTTTTTTGTCAGCGGTCTTTTTGCCCCCCAGTTCTTCGAAAAGCTTTGGATCTGCGGTTTCAATTTCTTCCATTATCGCTTTTATTCCCTGTCTAATCAAGCCAATGGTTCCAGGGATAGCAATGTTTGCTATCACATGCGTGGCATCAACTGACTGATTCCCTTTGGCAAAGCCGGCATCTTCTATTTGTTTCAATATCACAAAGAATAGTTTTTTCCATCTATTTTCACCGAGCCTGTCCCTGAAATCGCCCAGTGCGCTGTGATCATATGATGAGTCTTCCACGGGAATTCCAATGAACCATTTTATGATGAGATTGTATCTGGCGGCTTCTTCCATTTGTCTGTCTGAAAAGTCATTGAGATATTGAATAATTGCTGAACGGAACATCCTTTCGGGGGTGTTTGTTACAGGTCTGCCATTATCGAGCGAATAGAGGTCGCTGCATGCTTCGTTCACAAAGGAAAAATCTATAACCTGATTTATTTTGTAAAGAATATTGTCTTTTGGTATGAGTTTTTCATAGACGGCTGGACCGTAAATGAAGGTTGTTTGTGAGGTTTTTGGTATCGAAAACATATTATCACATTTGAATCATAAATTTCAAGTGATAAATGTGAATAAAGGATATAAATGCTTCGATTTATATCGATTTACAAGTAAAAAATCGCATGTGTGGGCGTTTATTTTTAGCGTGATAATGTCAGATATTATGTTCAACGAGAATGTAAATGAATACATTATATTAATTTGACAGAAGTTCCGGACTTTTCCGACAATCTCAAGAACTCATTAAGGAATATTTGTTAATATTCTGGTATTATTAAGAGTAATGACAAAATCAGGTTATATACACGTATTAATATCAAAATCTTCCCACAGTGTATTGAAAAGGAAGGCAGAATGTGAAAAAACCAGTGTCTGGAGATACATTCAGGGGTTGGTTGAGACTGATAACAATACAGCTCATAACCGGGCGATCACTAGTTCAAATCCGGTCAGGCCCATACAAATTTCAAGTTTATTGTCAAGGTGGGATTTTCATCGAGACGATTGATACTTCAGAAGGAATCGGTGGTCTGCTGAACACTTTCGCCAAATAAGTAAGGATTCAAAGAAAATCACATTTATTGGAACACCAGGTT
>CBDAFG010000096.1:0-41109 GCA_965195205.1 uncultured Pelolinea sp.
TATCTGGTATCTTTGTACTTGGGTAAGCTGTGTGTATGTTCCCACGAGTGCTCCTTTGATTTTGTCGTTGGAGAGGTATTCATCTTACCGCAGCTTACCTCTCTAACTCTTTCAAAGTTGCACTTGCTAGTTGAATTCAAGTGGTAATAATTCATTATTAAAGGGAATAAAACTAAAATCAACATGATATATAATATAAAATAACCAAGAAATCTATCCCTTGAGTAATATGAAAACAAGTGAATTAATTACATTAATTACTACGATCTTGAGCTCAATTATAGTAATTGGTACCCTGATTTCAAGATATACATGGGCTAAAGAATATAAAGATGCTAAAGAAGAAGTCATACGAATAAAGGACGAACAAGTCAATACTTTGCGCCTAAAAATCGAGGGCATCAAGGACAATAACAAAGCTCAAATTGAAATGCTTCAAGCACAAGTAAGCTGGTTGCAAGTTGTTGACTCTGAAGAATTCATTAATAAATATGAAAGTAAATTCCTTGATCTAAAAGAGGAACTCAGCTCTAAAGAAAAACTTATTTCTGAAAAAGAAATATTAATTTGTGATTACCAAAAAAAACAGGTTGAAAATCAGAAGATTTTTGATAATCTTGAGAAAGCAAATAATTTTGACAAAACTATTATTGAGACATGGGCAAATATAGTTGATATTTGGGAAGGTATGCCTGTGGGCACAAGTATAAAAACCACAAATCTGTCATTGGATTTTGCATTATTCATTGGAGTTCATGATGAGGAAATTAAAGAATTGGAGATAGGTGGTTTGTTGCATGATATTGGAAAAATCTCATCTCCTTTATCTGTTCTTAAAAAAACTTCACCACTAACCAAGAATGAATGGATAATTGTTAGAGAACATCCAATCGTTGGATTTAATTTATTAAATAAAACAAAAACATTAAAAAGATATGCAAAATTTCCACTTAACCACCATGAGAAATGGGATGGTTCTGGTTTTCCATATGGGTTAAAAGGGAACAATATTCCAAGTATTGTTCATTTGTTCTCTATATGTGATTTGTATATTGCGCTTATATTAGATAAACCATATAGAAAAGCTTTGGGAAAGGATGAAATAATTGAGTTTCTGATTTCCCAAAAAGGTAAACAGTTTAGCCCTAAATTGGTTAATGATTTTCTTAAATTTATTAACTCACCGAAGTATAAAGAATATTGTTATCTTATCCAGTAAGCATCTTGCAAAACAATTTTTACGTAATAGTGGATGTTTTCGCTAATTTTAAGTTGTCGAAACCATACATTTTTTGTCCGTATTTTCTAACGGTTTTATTTGATTAAAAAGGTATTCTTATATGATTTTTATCCCAAGAAAAACGCAATTTTTTCGCCACATTGTTTTTATTCGAGGGTTTTTTCCTCGTTGAATAGAAGCATAGAAATGAGATATCACAAAATTATGCCAGGTTTTTTTGATGATGATATATTTGATTAATATATAGAAAAAGATTTTTCAATAAATTATGACCGAAACATATATTTAATAACTTTTTCTAGCCTTGCTAGCTGAAATTCTGTTTGGGATAAGCACACCCCTGAATAAATTATTTTTAGGTGAAATTGATCCCATAGTGTTAGCTGTGTTTTTTAACTCGGCGGCGGGATTGGATCACTGATAATTAAAAATCATCCGGGCTGCTTCAAAATCTGTAACTAACAATAATGTAAAATTGGTCAGAATAGAGAAAAATGGTTGGCAGGAGCGACGCTATCCGAAAGAATTATTGTACCAATCATTTTGCTTCATAGTTTAGGCACCGCACCTACAGCAACTACCATTGATTTTCTTTGAAAATGAGTCAACTAAGTAATATCCATTTGTTCATTTGTGTATTGTTTATATAATTTATCTTCCACAATGATTCGTACCCGTTCGAGTGCTTGATAAATTTCCGTAAAAGTTGTGTACAGCGGCGTGATGCCGAATCGAATATTGTCTGGCGCCCGGAAATCAGGTATCACTTGTTTGGCTGGAGGAGGAGATTCAATTAAAGCACGACTGATGCGGTAGCTTTCAGGATGGCGCAGTGAAACGTGTGACCCGCGCATTTCAGCCCGGCGCGGCGAGCCCAGGGTGAATCCGAGTGGAGCAAGCCATTGATCGGCTAAAAAAATCAGATACTCCGTTTGTTTGATGCTCTTAGCCCGAAGCCGTGCCATAGTTGCTTCTAAAAGTATGTCAACGGCTGGTTCCACTGCTTTCATTGAAAGCATGGGGGGAGTTCCTACCCGATAGCGAGAGATGTCAGACGCGGGGATAAAATCGAGCTCAAAGGCAAAAGGTTTTTCTGCGGCAAACCAGCCCCACATCGGCTGGTTTAGTTGCTCTTGTAAATCTCGCCGCACATATAAAAATGCTGGAGAACCAGGTCCTCCATTAAGATATTTGTACGTGCAGCCCACGGCCAAATCGACACCACAACCATTTAAATCAATCGGCACTGCTCCGACAGAATGGCTCAAATCCCAGAGCATTAACGCCCCGGACTGGTGGGCAAGTTCAGTCACCTGTGCCATGTCGTACATAAAAGCGCTTTTGAAGGCTACGTGGCTCAAACTAACTAACGCTGTGTTTTTATCAATGGCATTCTCAACTGCTTCAGGTGGTATGGTGATTCCATCCGCGGAGGAAATTAGTTCCAGTTGATGATTTTTTCCCAACAGGTCAATGATCCCCTGCAGGATATATAGATCAGAGGGGAAATTAAAAACATCACTCACAACCCCTTTACGGTCCGGGCGCGCTTGCAGGGCTGCTGTAGATAACTTAAAGAGATTGATAGAAGTTGCTTCGGTGACAAGAATTTCATCTGCCTGTGCCCCAACCAATCTGGCGATCTTGGCGCCTAATTCATTTGGCGTTTTTATCCAGCCGTCATTCCATATTTGGATTAATCGCTTTCCCCATTCCTGTTCAATTGCGTTTTGCATAAAATCTATTGTGCGTTTAGGGAGACGGCCGAGCGAATTACCATCCAGATAAATCAGGTTGGGGTCATCAATCACAAATTTGTCACGAAAAGATGCGAGCTTATCCTGAGCATCCAGATTACGAGCAAGGTTGATTTCGGTATTTAAAAGACTCATTATTATTCCTCTTGTTTATTTGAAACAGCACCACTCTAGCATTATATATTTATATTGCAACCCTGGTTACCAAAAAAATTAACTTAAAAAGCAGAAAAAAATATCCTGTTTTCTAACAGGCATCTCCTCAAAGAGGATTTACTTGTCCAGTAATATTGCTGATTTCTTCTTACAGTACAATATGAATTATTAAAAAAGAGGTATATAGATTGGCGAATTTTCTTTTGGGTAGACATGGGATCACGAATTGGGTCGAAGACCAGATTCTGCACGGCATCACTGATATCCGTTTGAATAAGAAGGGGAAGATTCAGGCTAAAGAAACTGCCCAATCATTAAGAGAATGGGGCGCAAAGGAAATCTATGAGCTCCATTAAAGCAGTGATCTGGGATCTGGCCGGAGTGGTGCTCCATACTGTAAAGGGGACGTTCAATTCCCTGCTGGCGGAACGGCTGGGCGCTCCCCTCAATGAAATTGAACGCTTGATCTCATTGGAGGAAAATAACCTCTGGGATTTGGATGAGATTGATGATGATGCTTTTTATACTTTCCTCCTTGAAGGATTGAAAATGCCTATGGAAAAAATGTCAATCCTCAGGAAGTTCGTGTTGGAGGATTTTTATATCGATCAGGAGATGCTCGTGTATATCACGAAGACCCGGAAATCTTTCACCACCGCGCTTTTGACAAACTTTCCGGCGCATGTGCATGATTTTATGAAGACTGATTGGATCGTGGATGGAGCGTTTGACCATATGATTGCTTCCTGCGATGTCAAACTTCTAAAACCAGACCCCGCGATCTACGCACTTACGCTGGCGCGCATTGGCTGCTTGGCGGAAGAATCTGTTTTCATCGATGATCGGGAGATTAACGTGAAAGCTGCGGAGAAACTGGGGATTAACGGTATCGTCTATCAGAGCCGATCACAAACAATTAATGACCTGGAAGCCATCCTGCAGAAATAAAGTTCTCTATTTAAACAAGCCGTAGAATTTCCGAACTACTTTCCTTACCTGCTGAATATCCGCACGATCTGCCGCGATTTTCTGATTGATCACTACGGCACGGTCACGCAAATTCTTGTCACGCAAAACGCTGATTACCGCATCTGCAGCTGCATGTATGTCTCGCGGCTCTACCAGCCAGCCGTTCTTTCCATGATCAATCCATTCCTGCAGGGAGGCGATGTTCCCCACCACAGGGAAGCAGCCGCACGCGATCGCTTCCAAGAATGAGTTGGGAGTGCCGTCATGACTGGAGAGGGATATGTACACATCGGCGTTAGAGTACAGCGCCCATAATTCACTCTGCGATAAATAAGGCAGCAGAGAAACACTTGCGTTGATTCCAAAATTCCGCAGCCATTTTTCCGCCTGGGGTTGCCCGCGCATACCAGTGCATACAAAATGTGCATCCGGAACTTCTCTCAGAATAAAGGGGATACTCTGAAAGAACACATCCTGATGAACACTCCCGGGGCGAAAACCGCGCGGATTGATAATGAGCGGCACATTCACCGGTATTCCATACTTTTCTATGGATGAATTGTTTGCGGCTGCACGAACAGCATTCAAGTCCAACCCGCCGCACCCCGGTACTACAATGTGCGGAATCGATTTTCGCAGTCCCATCTCCCCTGCCAGTTGAATGTCGCGGGCAGCGTCTGCTATGAGCCCATCTGCACGATCAAGCGCATCATGGGTTCGAGAGGCCATCAACCTTGATGTTTTTGCATGCAAAGTAAGATCATTTCCCCAGATTGAAATGATCAGGGGGATTTCTTTTGGCAGAGCCGCTGCCAGCATACCCTCAAATGGGATCCGAAGCGCGTGCACGATATCTGGATTGATCAGTTGTACATGTTCCAGGAACCGCGCCTGATATCCAGGTATCAATAACGGTGTCAGAAACGCGCGTATGCGCATCAGCAGCGGGCGGAACAGCGCTACAAAACCACTCATTCGTGATGGCTTGCCTTGCCCTTTGCTCTTCACCTGGCTGCCCGAAAACGAAGAAAAACCAACAGGCAGGAAAAACTGTCCTTCGATATCCGGGATTGGTTTATGTGGAAAGGTTGAGAGTAATATCACTTGATGGCCCAGACCGCCAATCATACGGATCCAGTTTCTTGTGATCGGACTGCGTCCATCAGCAATCAGCAGAATACGCAAATTAATCCTCCATTACCTTCTTAATTGCTCTTGAAAAAACAGCAACCATTTTTTCGAGATTGATCTCCTGACTGACAATCCGGTATGAGGCGATCCCCTTCTTACGCAGTGCGGATATATCCGATAGCGCGGATGCCAGTGTATCTGTCAGCGTTTGTATGGAATCATCAGCCAGCAGCCATCCGTTTTCGCTCCGTACAAGGTCCGCCTGAGTGCCATCAGCGACGCCCACGATAACCGGCAGCCCAAATGACATTGCCTCTTGAACAGCTAATCCGCCAGTTCCTGGCATAATAAATAGGTCAGCCGAACGTAAACGCTTGGCTAATTGCGTGCCATGCTGGGCACCATAAAATCGGGTCGGGGGATAAATTTCATTGGCTAGATTTTCCAAAACAGTCCGTTGGGGGCCATCTCCTATTATCCATAACAATGGCTGAGCATCTGGCGGTAATGCAGCACAGGCGCGAATGAGAGTACCTACTTTTTTCCGCTTCTGCAAGCGCCCAACAAACACAACAACTGGTTTGGAACCCCTGAATGCAGGAGGGCGCTCAGGCATGGGCAGGACTGGTCTGGGAGCAACTGCGTTGGGAGCTGTGAAAATAAGGTTCCCGGGAAATCCGAGTGCTTCATATTCACGTGCACCCTGCGCGCTGTAAGTGATGAGAGCATCAAATTTTTGTATGAATCGTTTTCGAATGGACATACGCAGTATAGATAAGCCGCCCTGTGAAATTGGGGATCCAAGCCCCCACCCAATCAATTTTCCATTCTTTTCCCGCATCCATTGAATTGCAGCAGGTGAATTTAAATAACGTGGGTTGGCTTCCATGATCAACACGTGCGGTTGCCAATCTGATAACCAGTCCAACAAACCGGACTGCCAGCACAGGTAAAGCGGACCATTAAAGAAATGGTGGTTTTTCCCTTTCCAAATCTTTGCAGTTGTTGGTAATACCCTGCCGGCCAGCGCCTCATTTTTTCTGGGTTCACCAGCAAAAACACCAACATTTCCACCAAATTCATTTGCCAACGCATCAAACAGCGGTACGCGGTATGAGGGCAGCACCCGCTGCATCACTCCGATCCGAATTTGGGTATGTTCATTCATGGGATCACCTCAACGCTCGAACCGGATACGGTCTTGGTAACTTCAATTCTGGAGGGGAACGCATCTTTTAATTCTTCAAGATGTGTAATGATAAGGATCTTTTCAAAATCAGGGCTAACCAAATTAATCGCCTCGACCAAACGCTGCCGCCCTTCAGCATCCTGGCTGCCAAACCCTTCATCAATAACCAGTGTTTGAAGACGCGCGCCGGACCGCTGCGCCAGAACACGGGAGAGCGCCAACCGAATGGCAAAGTTTATCCGAAACGCCTCGCCGCCAGAAAACAATTCGTATTCCCGGCTGCCTGCACCATCTCGGATAATTATGTCCAATGTTTGCTTTTTGTCCTCACGTTTTTTGTCACGATATTCACGCTGGGTCTCAAAGCTTACTGACATCGCGCCATTACTTAAACGATCCAATATCTCATTGGCCTGCGTTTCAATCTGCGGGAGCGACTGTTCAATCAGCAGTGCAGGGATACCATTTTTTCCAAATGCAACCTCCAACATTTTCAGTCGGGAAAGCTGAAGGTTGTCTTCATTGATCTCGTTTTCAATCTGCACCTTTCTCTTACGCAGCACTTTGAGCACATCGACGGCCTGTTTCGCACCGCCCACCTGTAAACGAAGCTTATTTTCTTCCTTGCGTATAGCACTAAGCTCCTTTTTCAATTCAGGAAGATCTGGAAGTGTACGACGTTGTTCATTAACTTGCTTCTGTAATGATTCCTTTGAGACAATAATTTTATCCAAATCACCCTGCAGCTGCCTGATCTGTTTTTTATATTCATCATTTTCTCTGCGCAGACCTTCTTGTGCAGTTCGAGCTTGTTCTAACTCACGGAATTGATCCTCAATGCCGCGTAAGCCAAGCTCTTTTATTCTAACCTCTTCATGCTGCTCTAGTGAATACCCTAACTCGGAAATTCTTTTCTCAAGGAGCACCAATTCTTTTTTCGATTCTTCTTCTATCTGTGATTTGTCTAAAAGACTGGCAACATCTTTCAGGCGCACTTCATCTTTTTCTTCCCAGTCCTTCACTTTTTTTATTCTTTCCATAATCTGCTGATCAAGAATTCCAGCATCACTTTTTAAGGTGATGAGCTGAGGGCGTAATTTTTTTAGTGAGTCAACCTTTTCTTTTAAGCGTAGGATGTCATTGGTACACTGCTCAATTTCGGATTCATTCTTGCGATAGAGGTTGCCAAGGTCTTTTCCTTCGATATTTAATTCCCTGATCATTTTCTGCTTGTGCTCCCCACTTAAGTCCTGACCGCAGAGCGGGCAGTCCGTACCATGTGCATTTTCTAGATAACCGATCCGCTCCTTAAGATCTTTCATATTCAATCTAAGCTGATTATTTATCCCCACCTGATTTGCTTTTTTTTGCTTGGAATCATCCAATTCCGCCTCAAGCCGTTCAAAGTCCTTCAAGTTTAACTGAATCTGTTCGATTCGGTGTATTTTTTCTTTAAGTGATCTTCGAATATCTGGCTGCGCATTTTGGATAGCTATGATCTCTTTATGTTTTTGTACCAGAGAGGACCGTTCCTGAGTTAATCGTGCGGTTGTGGTTTGAATCTTCCCGTTGAGTTCACCACTTCTTAACTTTAATTGATTAAATTCCACCCCCACAGCATCCAAACCAGAAAGCACCTTACGCACTTTTTGCCAGGCTTGATAACTCTTTTCTATCGCACTTGAATTATTAAGTGTCTTTTCAACATTCGCTAACCTGACCTTACGGTCAGCAAGCAAATCCTGGGTTTCTCTCAATCTTGTTTTATTTGAGGTAACCTGCTCCGTAAATAAATTGATTTTATCTTCGTCAGCTTCCAACTGCTGAATCTGTCCTCGAACTTGCCCTAAGTATTTATCTTTACTCTCACGCACACTGGTTGTTTTCTTTAACAATTCCTTAAAATTTTTCAGAGCCGCGCGGCGGTTGTCCTCTTCATTCAGTTCATCGATCACTTCTGCCAACAAGGACTGCTGCACTGCAACCTCATTGTGGATAGCCCGGCGTCTGCGTGCGGTTTCATCCCGATACGTTTCCCATACTTCCAATCCCAGGATACTGCTGAGGATTTCTTTCCTTTTACCGGGAGGCTGAACCGCAAACATATCAGCTTTCCCTTGTAAAAAGAAGGATGCATTCACAAAAGTTTCATAATCGAGGCGCAGTACTTCTTTAATGTGGTCCTCAGTGGCGCGAATACCCGACTCTGTGAGCGGTTTCCATTTCCCATCTGAACTCTTTACCTGGAATTCGAGGGTGGTGCCCTTCCCGCGGTGTTTTGAACGTTCAATTCGATAGTCTTCGTTTTCATAGCTGAACTCAAATACAACCTGACAGCTGTCCATTCCGTTATTGATCAAAGCATCATCACTTCGGCGGGCTTTTCCAAAAAGCGACCAGGTGATCGCATCAAACAGGGTGGATTTTCCAGCACCATTCGCGCCAGATACACAAGCGACATTTATTTTAGAAAGATCAACAACAACCATATCCCGATATGAAAGAAATCCATGCAAAGTTAATTTCTGGGGGATCACTGAATGTGCTCCTCTCCGACTTTCGGGATGTCCGTACCTGTTTCAACAGCTTGAATAATTTCTCCAGCCAGTTTGTTTAACACATTTATCTGGTTGGTTTCTGGAGCGATCGTTTTCCAATATAGTGAAAGTAGTTCACCGGGTGAAAGATTCGCAATTTCAATATCCCCGGGAAGCCGCAGCCGGGCTGGGGATAATGGGCGCCTGATCAGGTGGAATTCAAACGCAGTTTCCGCGGCGCGCCGAATGGCTGCCTCATCAATCAGTGCTTCCAAGTCCCGCGGGTAAGTTAATATCAATCGGAACATCGCATCTTGGATCATATCCGGCGCTGGGATCGCTTTCATGATCTGTGATTGAACATTATCAGGGTCATCCACGGTGACCGAGCGGCTGATAAATGGGCGTCCTTCCAATTTCATCCATCTAAATTTGGTCGGTGTCCCTTTTTCAATTTCTGCAATCACGAAGGTTTTTTCATCTTCGATCTCTCCAAAATCCACCTTTTCGATCGAACCAGGGTAGATTACCGGGGGTTGCTCATCGGGATTGAGATTTTGGGCTTTGTGGATATGCCCTAGTGCCACATAATCCAACCGCTTATCTTTGACCAGGGAAGAGGTGAGTACCAGATCTTTTCCGAGCATGACACTGCGTTCATTTCCATAAGAGGCACCCTGCACAGAAATATGACTGGTGAGAACTGCCGGAAGTGCCGGATCAAGTTTTTCAAAGAACTCTTCGATTATCCTGGTTATCTGGCTTTCCAATTGGTCATTAATTTCATCTGCCGCAGAATCTGTGTTCGCCAACACTGCGGCTAATCCAGAACGGTTCAGCCAGGGAATTCCGATCACTTGTATGGGGAGTCCATTCAACTCATTCGGTCCTAGCAGACAGGGTTTGCTGATCACATGGATATGCGGTACCTGAAGCGTGTCAAACTCCTGCAGAGTATGTGCCCGGCCAGCAGATGGCGATACATCATGATTGCCAACAACCAGTAAGGTTTGAATGCCCGCTTCTGATAAGCGCATTATTCTTTTTCCCCATTCACGCTGGTAAGTCGGTGTAGGCGTACGATCTCGGTATGCATCACCAGCAAAAATAACCAGATCAACCTTTTCTGAGACCGCGGTGTCCACAATCCTGTCCAGCGCGCGTAAAAAATCCAGAACGCGTACAGGGAGACCGGTTTCTGGATCGCGCCGGCCCTGGCGAGCAAGATCAATATGCGCATCAGCGAAATGCAGCAGTTTAAGCATCGTTTCTTTCCCAAACTCCCATATTCAATATCACTTATTTTACTCGTTCATAATACTTGATATTAATTTTTCTCCATAAAACCGGACCGTTACTATAAGTAAACTATTGGAATCAGAAGAAAAAAATATCTCATCATGTATGAAAGATCCAAAATAGCATGATGATAAAAGGTAGAAAACCAATACCTTGGCAAGGTTTTCCGTTATAGGTTTTGAATAACTGTAAAATGTTATGTCTTTACTTCCCAGTTCGTTACTCTTGCGTGGTTCAAATGAATCAGCAAATCTATTATAAAATATTAAAATCCATATTATTATTAACCTACAAATAAAATTATCTAGAGAGTAATCATGTGTGGAATTTGCGGCGTTATCAATAAAAAATACGAGAAAATCCCCGCGGTGGTGTCGATGGTAGATGCCATGAACAATCTCATCGCGCACCGCGGTCCAGATGGAGAGGGCACCTGGTTCCACCAGGACGGGTTCATCGGTTTTGGACACCGGCGATTGAGTATCATCGATCTCCAGACCGGGAACCAACCCATGACCGATGACAGCGGCAATTGGATTGTTTATAACGGAGAGATCTATAACTATATCGAACTCCGTGAAGAATTAGGTGTGGAGCAATTTGCCACCACCTCGGATACAGAAGTGATCCTGCGTGCTTATCTGAAATGGGGGGACGACTGCGTTCAGCATTTCCGAGGGATGTTCTCCTTTGTCCTATGGGATGAGCAGAATAAACGCGTGTTCTGTGCACGAGACCGTTTTGGCATCAAACCATTTTATTTCTATCAGGATGGGCCGCTGTTCTTCTTCGCTTCCGAACCGAAAGCCCTGCTGCCATTCGTAAAGGAGATCCGTACGAATCTGGAAGCGCTGAAAGAGTATCTTGCGTTTCAATTCTGCCTGGATGGAAAAACATTATTTGAAGGCATTAACGAGTTGCGGCCTGCGCATACACTGATAATCAGTGGCGAAAAGATCAGTACCCAAAAATACTGGGAGGTGATTTACGAGCCAGATTTCTCCCATAATGAAATATATTATGAAGAACAACTGCGAAGCCTGATCGAGAATTCTGTAAAGATTCATACCCGCAGCGACGTGCCTATTGGCGCTTACCTCAGCGGTGGAGTTGATTCCAGCGCGATCGCTTCTTTGGCATGCGGTGATGAGCCTGAGAATTTTATGGGTTTCGTTGGTAAATTTGCTGAAGGGCCGGAATTTGACGAGAGCGCTTATGCTCGAGAAGTAGCGGAAAAGAACAAGTTTTCTCTAAAAGAAATCACCATCACAGCAGATGACTTTATTAAAAATATCCGCAAAGTCATATATCATATGGACTACCCATCTGCGGGTCCAGGATCCTTTCCGCAGTACATGGTTTCACAAATGGCAGCCAAGCACAGAAAAGTTGTCATGGGGGGGCAGGGCGGTGATGAGATCTTTGGCGGATATACACGCTATCTGATTGCTTATTTTGAGCAGTGCATAAAAGCCGCAATTGACGGTACTATGGATAACGGCAATTTCATCGTCACGTACGAATCCATACTGCCAAACCTGACATCATTACGCAACTACAAGCCGCTTCTGCAGGAATTTTGGAAAGCTGAGTTATTTGCCCCAATGGATCGCCGATATTTCCGACTGATCAACCGTGCGAACACAATTGGTGATGAGATCAACTGGGATATGCTGAAAAACTATTCTGCCTACCAGACCTTCCGCGGTATTTTTAATAGTGAAAACATTGGCAAAGAATCCTATTTTGACCTGATGACACATTTCGACTTTGAAACTTTGCTTCCGGCACTCTTGCATGTAGAAGACCGCGTCAGTATGGCACACGGATTGGAATCAAGGGTTCCTTTCTTGGATCACGCGATCGTTGAGTTTGCCGCTAAAATGCCGCCAAACGTGAAATTTAAGGACGGAAACTTAAAACACATTCTGCGGAAAGCAGTTAAACCATATATCCCTGAAAGCGTTTACGCGCGAAAGGACAAGATGGGATTCCCCACTCCGCTATCTGAATGGATGCGAGGACCAGCGAAAACCTTTATTATGGATATCTTTTCTTCACAAAAAGCAAAAGATCGCGGATATGTGGACAATCAGGCAATCCTTGCCCAACTTGAAAACGAACCGCGTTACAGCCGTAAGATATGGGGCTTTCTGAATCTGGAATTGTGGCATCAGGAGTTTGAGGATAAGGCGGCTGGATTCCACGCTTTAGGAAAAAATTAGTCAGCTTGCTGATCCAGAGATATTTAACTGTGGAGCCTTATTAGCTTGGAAATATTTTAACCAAAATTAGTCGCGCCAATATCCACGCCAAACGCGCTGAATATCCCGTGAAGTGATAAATGCTTTTGGTTCAATTTCCAAAGCAATATCCTGAACCTCCTGGGCTAACTTCCTCTGCACACTGCATTCTAAAACTTTAACGGTGCCATCCTTGCCTTGTGCAGGTATCTCTGTGACCGCATGGCCTTGTGCCCTCAGTTTTTCTGCCAATTCACGCCCTTGTGAAGAACAAATGACGGTGATATTTATATAACCAAAAGCAAGGCGTTTTTCGATCATCATTCCCATTACGTTTCCTGTGGCAAATCCGATGGAATAGGCGGCAATATTTAGCAGGTTATCCAGGTCATTAATTACTGAACCAAATGCGAGAATAAATACAGCCGTCTGCAAAACGCCCAGGATCCACGTGACTGTGCGCATTCCGCGCATGACAGTCAGCATACGTACTGTATCAATCGCCATATTGAGCACACGAAGGGTAAAAATCCCAAAAGCGATCAACCATACATTGGTAGAGGAGAAAATAGCGCTCATATTTATCCTACTTTGTCTTGTTGCTTTCTTTTAATGCTGGAATATACATCTTTTGAATGTAATCTTTCAACATACGGCGTGTGCTGAACTGCCAGGCGAGCGTGCGCATGTTTTCTTTTATTTTCGCGATCCACTCTGGGGAGGCATCACCCATCGCACGATTCTGATAATACAAGGGAATGATCTCGTGTTCCAACGTGTCATATAAACTGGCCGCATCTCTTGCGTCCTGCTCATCTGGATTTTCATAATCCACATCATTCCCAATTGCCCAGCCATTGCTGCCATTATATCCTTCACGCCACCACCCATCTAGGACTGAGAAATTCAATGTGCCATTGAGGGCTGCCTTCATACCTGATGTGCCGGATGCCTCGTTAGGGCGGCGCGGTGTGTTTAACCAAACATCAACGCCCTGCACAAGCAGACGGGCGATATTAAGGTCATAATTTTCCAGGAAGACAATTCTGCCGCAAAAACGATGATCCTTTGCTGCCCGATATACCTGCTGGATAAGCAGTTTTCCTGGCTCATCTGCAGGATGTGCCTTCCCTGCGAAAATAATTTGCACGGGCATATCCCGATTGGTTACCAATCGCAGCAAACGCTCATAATCTGAAAATATCAGGTTCGCGCGTTTATAGGAGGCAAAGCGCCGGGCAAACCCGATTGTCAATGAATATTGATCAAGCATAACCCCATCCGCAATCACCTGTGACGCGTGGCGTTTTCCACTCTGCCAATGGTCACGAGCACTTTCGACTGCGTAATTGATCAATTTTCGCTTCAAGTGCCGACGCACATCCCACATCTCCAGGTCGGATATATTTTCTATACGCGTCCATAGATCAGGGTCATCAAGGTGTTTATACCAATCCATGCTTAAATAACGTTCAAATAAAAGGCGCATTCTACGAGCAAGCCAGAAACCAACATGAATGCCATTGGTGATGCTTTCAATGGGCACCTCGTCGGGTTTCTTTTCAGGCCAAAGAAAATTCCACATTTTACGGGCCACCTCACCATGCAGTTCTGAAACAGCGTTGGCGTGATTAGATAAGTGCAGCGCGAGTACTGGCATACTGAAAGTATCCCCCCATGGTTGAGTTTGTTTCCCGATTTCAATAAATTGATCTCGTGTTAACCCTAACTCCTCCCAATAACCGGGAAAATACTTATCAATCAGCCACAGCGGGAACTGATCGTTGCCTGCGGGAACCGGTGTGTGCGTAGTAAACACATTGCTTGTCCGCACAAGGGATGCCGCTTTATCAAAACTATTGCCTTCCTTAACGATCTCACGCACACGCTCAAGCGTTAAGAAGGCGGAATGTCCTTCATTCATATGCCAAAGAGATGGCTGATAACCCAACCGGCGTAAAGCACGTACACCGCCAATACCAAGGAGCATCTCTTGTGAAATGCGTACCTCCAGGTCACTGCTGTAAAGGCGTGAGGTCAGGGTGCGGTCGCTTGGTTGGTTGTCCGGGATGCTGGAATCAAGCAAGAACAATGGCACGCGCCCAACCTGAATCATCCAGATCCTTGTTTTAACTTCACGGCCTGGCAGTTCAACAGAAATAGTAATTGGATTACCCTCTTCATCAACTACCGAGATAATGGGCATTTCCCCAAAATCAAAATGATAATAACTTGTTTCCTGCCATCCATCCTCAGTGATATTCTGGACAAAATATCCCTGCTCATAGATAAAACCAACGCCAATAAGCGGCATACCTAGATCACTGGCTTCCTTAAGATGATCCCCGGATAGTATCCCTAGACCTCCCGCATAAAATGGCATGGACTCATGCAGTCCGAATTCGAATGAAAAATATGCCATCTGGCTGTTTATTAATTCGGGATGATTTTTTTCAAACCATGCGCCTGTACCGCTCATATACATATCGAACTCGGACATTATGCGGTCATATTCTTCCAGATAGTAAGTATTTACTCCAGCATCTTTTAACCGCTGCGGCTCGATCTTGTGCAGGAATGCGATTGGATTGTGCTTTACCGTTTCCCATAATTGGCGGTCAAGTTGTAAGAACAGGCGCATACCGTTGGGATTCCAAGCCCACCATAAGTTATATGCTAATTCACCTAACCGATCGATGCGTTTAGGCAGCGTAAAATGATTGGGAAAATCCTTATGGAAACTTTTCTTCATGTAGAGCGCTCCTCTGGCAGAATAAACGCATGATTGTATCATTCTAGAAGTATTTTACCGTATAGTTAATCGTTCTTTTTAATTTATAAAGATTCATTTATAATAAAATGAATGACACCCATCGTTTCAAAAAGGAGAACGTTTTATGCCTGAAGGAACTTACCGCTTCCCGAAGGGATTTTTGTGGGGAACAGCAACGGCAGCTCATCAAGTTGAAGGGCAAAACGATAATAACAACTGGTTTGCATGGGAAAATGATCCCGGCCGGATCTTCCAGGGCCAAAAGGCAGGGCTTGCCTGCGACTGGTGGAATGGGCGCTGGAAAGAAGACCTCACAAACGCCGCACAGGACGGGCAGAATTCCCACCGTTTCTCTATTGAATGGAGCCGCATCCAACCCACGCCTGACACTTGGAATGAAAATGCTCTCGATTTTTACCGCGAGATGCTTAAAGAGATGCGTTCGCTCGGTCTTGAACCGATGGTTATTCTTCATCATTTCACCGACCCGTTATGGATTTACGAGAATGGCGGATGGGAAAACGATGCTACTCCCCGCCATTTCGCGAAATTTGTTCACAGAGTCGTGATTGCCCTCAAAGACCTGGTTAATTTGTGGATAACGATAAACGAACCTGCAATATACGCGAACGGAGGGTATCTTGAGGGTAGCTTTCCCCCTGGGAAAAACAGTTTGAGTTCCACGTTCAAAGTCATGCGCAATATGCTCAAAGGACACGCGGCTGCTTATACGATCATCCATGAATTGCAGAAAGATGCTCAAGTAGGGTACTCGAAGAACTACCGCAGTTTGGAACCCTCCCGCGCCTGGTTTCCGCCAGATGTATGGATCACAAATTTTGCTTCGAAAAGTTTTAACGATGCTTTCTCAAACGCGCTTGTGAACGGAAAGTTTAAATTTGCATTAAAAAAAGAAGCCGTACCAGGTGCGATTGGCACACAGGATTTCATAGGCGTGAATTACTACAGTGCAGATAAGGTTGTGTTTAAACCCTTTGCAATTAAAGATGTTTTTCACCGCCGATACTATCCGGAAAACGTGCAAATTAGTAAAACTGGTTTCATTGCCAATATACCGTGCGGAATGTACACAGCACTGAAATGGGCTCACCAATTCAACCTCCCAATTTATATCACCGAGAATGGCGTGGAGGATTTCACGGATGGGATGCGCCCTGCATATATCATCGAACACATTCACCAGGTATGGCGAGCGGCTAACTCTAACTGGAGGGTGAAGGGATACTTCCATTGGACGCAGGTTGACAATTTTGAATGGGACCGGGGTTGGTCACAGCGTTTTGGACTCTGGGGTTTGGAGCGAAAAACCCAAAAACGCATTCGTCGAAAGAGTGTGGACCTTTATGCCACGATTTGTAAGGAAAATGGTATCAGTTCTGAGGTCGTACGCACATATGCACCAGAAATCTTCGAAAAATTATATCCCGGTTAATGGATCCCGCAGATTTCTTAATTAATTGTATATAATTTACTGCTATCATCAACAATGAGGATTATTTATGCGGAAATCAATTAATAAAATTCTTCTACTGTCACTAAGTTTCATTATTTTGACAGCAGCAGTAGTCGCTCCAAAAACCAATTCCACCCCAACATTCACGCAGAGCCCCACGCCAATTCCGATCGGTCCTGGTGTTATTCAACCCGGCACCTTGCCCTGTGATCCTTCGCAGGTACACGGCTTATATTTCTATTCTGTGAACTGTGAACACTGTATGGTGGTACTGAACAATCTGCTGCTGCCTATGCAAAATGAGCTAGGCACAAAACTGCATTTCCGCCTGATTGAGATTGATTACGCGGAAAATTATGAGCTGCTGATCAGAGCAGAAGATCATTTCTCTGTTAAGCCTGAGGAAAGGGCTATCCCAATATTGATCATCGACGGACAGGCTCTGATCGGAGAAGACGCCATCCGGGAAAACGTACGCAATATCGTCGATCAGGGTATCCTGAGCGGCGGTATCTCCTGGCCGGATATTCCAGATTTCGATCCAGCAGCGATCATCTCGGAAGAGAATGCCGTCGCGAACGCGGAAATGTGCACGATCGACTCCGGCGATACCTGCGAAACCGGCGCGCCCATTTACGCGGCATATTTTTTCGAGACGGGGTGCGATTCCTGCAGCCGCGTGGAAGCCGACCTGGCTTACCTGCGCAGCAAATATCCTCAACTGATCGTTGAGAAATTCAATGTGTATGACAGCCCGGCTTTAGGGCTGTGGCTGGCAGACCGGGCAGGGCGTGAGGATTTCCATTCGCCATCCGTATTTATCGGCAGCGAAGCATGGATCGGTGAGAAAGAGATCATGCCAGGAGCGATCGAGACCGCGCTGCAGTGTTTTGCCCAAGAAGGGTCTCCAAAGGCCTGGGAGGCATTTGACGAGGAACAGGGAAGTTTGAACATCATCGACCAGTTCCGCAGCATGAGCTGGCTGACAGTTGTTTTAGCCGGTCTCGTGGATGGATTGAACCCGTGTGCATTCGCTACACTGATCTTCTTTATCTCTTATTTGACCATATCAGGGCGAAAAGACCGCGAAGTAATAATCGTGGGAATCTCATTTACATTAGGTGTTTTTATTGCCTACCTGGTGATCGGTCTGGGGTTCTATAAAGTACTTGATTTATTGGGAAATATATTAAATGTGGTTGCCCGCTGGGTATATGGGTTGACTGCTTTAATGTGCATGACATTAGCAGTGTTCAGCTTTATGGATGTTGCCAAAGCACGTAAGGGGAAAATGAAAGATATGTCGCTCAATCTCCCGGAGGGACTGCGCAAACGTATCAACACCGTGATCCGTAAAGGACACAGCTCGAATCGCTATATTTTCGGCGCGTTTGCTACCGGATTGGTGGTGTCTCTCTTGGAGCTTGCCTGCACCGGCCAGGTTTATCTGCCAACCATCATTTTTGTCAGCAGTATGCCTGAACTGCGCCTGAGAGCGATCTTTTTCCTGATCATCTACAATTTTTTGTTCATCCTGCCCTTGATAGTTGTTTTTATACTGGCATATTTTGGGACATCTTCAAAAGATCTGACTCGTTTCCTGCAAAAACACGCTGCCGCAGTAAAGATCGGTTTAGGGATCTTATTCTTCGCGCTGGGGATATGGCTGCTTCTTTCTGCGGTCGCTTGATCTAAACTCAATTTCAGACAAGAAAAACTCTTTCTGATAATGCAGGAAGGGTTTTTTATTGAAAGACTGGTTCGACTTATTTAACTACAGCACTGGTACTCTAACTGGAAAAATCACATACACTGACAGTGTGGGCAAATGTGGGTGCCGCGCTGCCCGACCACTAAGCGTTCGATCAGTGTGCCGCAGGAAGGGCATGGATCACCTGTACGTCCATAGACGTTAAAGTGATTCTGGAAATCTCCACCGCGGTATATCCAGTCAATGCTGGCGCCATTACGGCGGATACCCTCTTTAAGCACAGAACGGAGAGAGTCTAACAAGCAGGCGCTTTGTTCTTTTGTAAGTGTATTGGAACGCCTGAGCGGATGCAGTTTTGCCCGATATAATGCTTCATCAGTATAGATGTTTCCCATTCCGGTAATAAAATGCTGGTCCATCAACAAGGGCTTTAGCTGGCGTTTGTGCTGCTGAAGCATCCCGTGGAAGCGGGCCGCATTCAGCATTTCATTTAAAGGCTCTGGCCCTAAATTTCCAAGGATCTTGTCGGGATCCGAAACCAGCCATACGCGCCCAAACTTACGTGGATTATTGAATGCCAGTCGGGTTCCACTGGTAAAAATCAGTACCAGGCGGTCATGTTTCTGCAAGGGTATTTCTTTACCTGTCTGATCGATGACATTCTCTAGGCGCAAGTCACCGCTCATTCGTAAATGAATCAGAAGTGTGTCTTTGGATAGAGTGAACACCAGGAATTTCCCACGCCGCCCGACTGACCGAACACTCTGGTACTTAACGCGCGCGATGAAATCAGCAGGCAGTTGGTTTGCCAGCGTACCATCCCAGAGGACCAGCGCATCCTGGATATCACGATCAATAATGGATAGTGCCGCGTTGTTATGAACGCCTATAAGCTTCCTGACAATGGTTTCAACTTCGGGGAGTTCAGGCATTTTGCAATTTTCCTAACCACTAATAGAGGCGGCACAAAACTACTTCTAATAAGGGATCTGATTTAGGTCATTCGTTGAATAATTGGCCCACGCTGCGGCCTTCATTAGCACGGGAGATCACTTCACCCAGAAGGTGCGCAATACTGATCACTTTCAATCGGTCCCCGAACTTAGCTTTTTTATCTGCTGAAACAGGGATGGTGTCTGTGGTGATGAAGCGCTTCACAGGCAGAGCAATGAGCTTTTCAACTGCGCCGGGGGAAAGCACCGGATGGATAAAAATAACAGAGATGCTCTTAGCGCCGTGTTTTTTGGCCAGATGAACTGCTTCAATGATTGTATTCCCGGTGCTGATTTCTTCATCCAGGATAATGCAATCCCGGTTGGTGACATCACCAATGAGAGTCAGCGCTTCGGTAGTAGGCGCGTTGGACAAGCGCCGCTTTTCAATAAAAGCGAGGGGAATATCCAAACTGGTTGCATAGTTGCGCGCTTTTTTCGCGAAACCCAGATCCGGTGAAATCATAACCGGCTGTTCCATTTTACTCACCAGGTCCTTCATATGGTCAATCAGCACATGGTAAGCATATAAAATATCCCCGGGGATCGAGAAAAAGCCCTGGATCTGGTCTGCGTGCAGGTCAAATGTCATGTAGCGGTCCGCGCCAGCTACTTCGATCATGTCAGCGACCAGGCGGGCAGTGATCGGTACTCTGGGTTGGTCTTTCTTGTCAGAGCGCGAGTAACATAGGTAGGGGACAACGGCTGTGATACGCGCCGCAGAATCCAGGCGCAAGGTTTGGATCATGATCAGCATCTCCATCAGGTTATATTGCACCGGAATGCTGGTAGATTGGATCACATAACAGTCCTGCCCGCGTACGCTGGCATGCAGTTTGACAAATATATTCTCATTCGGAAAAGTTAAAATATCCCGACCGCATAACGGTAGATTAAGGTAAGATGCAATGCTGTTCGCTAAGTCAGGGGTAGATGTGCCGGAATATAAATGCACATTGCCGTACATCGCCGGGTTTCCGCCTAAATGCCTGGAGATACTCATTCATTACCTCTAATCTTCTTTTCACTATTCCATTCATCTTTAAGTATACTCATGATGAACACATCCACATACTTTCCTTCCAGAAAACGCGCCTGGCGTAAACGGCCGTCCACGGAAAAACCCACCTTTTCGTAACTGCGTTTTCCTCGTGGATTGGTCTCAAATACATGCAGATAGATGCGGTTTAAGTTGAGATTCTCAAATCCATAAGCAATCATCAAGCGCATGGCTTCAGATCCATATCCCTGGTTCCAGAACTGCTTTTCACCGATGGAAATCCCAACCTCCGCGCTGCGGTCATACTGGTTGATATGCATAAATCCCAGGTTGCCGATAAAAACCCAATCCTCACCCTGCTTAACTTCGATGCACAGCGGATGTTCTTCAACCGGGGTGCTGAGTATGTCCGCGTACCATTTCTCTTCCTGCCCCATTGAGAGGGGTTGGATTATCCGTAAATTGCGGCGTACTTCCGGGTCGTTAAACCAGCGCACAAACGCTGGCAGATCCTCTTTTTCCATCGCGCGTAAACGAACGTGTTCGCCGATGATCACAATAACCTCCTACGGATGCAGCCGGTTGGGGCCGCGGAACAGGTACACAGCTTCACGGATGTTGGGTAATTTGAGCAGCACCATCAGCAAACGGGAGAGGCCCATGCCAAAACCGCCGTGCGGTGGGCATCCGTAGCGGAAGAAATCTAGATAAAATTGGATGCTTTCCAATCTTAAGCCGTATTCAAGCGCCTGCTTTTTAAGGATCTCGTAGCGGTGTTCACGCTGGGCGCCAGTGGCAATTTCTAATCCGCCGGCAATCAGGTCAAAACTGCGCGTCAAATTGGGGTTATCTGGATGGCGCATATGATAAAAGGGCCGAA
Organism: uncultured Pelolinea sp.; assembly: GCA_965195205.1. Lineage (GTDB taxonomy): Bacteria > Chloroflexota > Anaerolineae > Anaerolineales > Anaerolineaceae > Pelolinea. The sequence continues at coordinate 21,352 of CBDAFG010000096.1, forward strand.
CCGCGATGGGCCAATCAATAAGGAAGAAGAATTCATTGTTGAATTCCTTCTTGACATAATCTGCGATCGCACGTTCACCGCCCGGGTCCAGATCGCCCTTGCGTTCTGGAGGCAGCTTGTAGCCGACCTTCTTGAGAATGTCCGTTGTTTCCGCCATGGTCAAGCGCGGGAAAGGCACATCGGGTACGGTAACTTCTGTACCAAAGACATCCTTAATTTCCTCACCCAATTCATCTTTCACCCGCTGGAAGGCATACTGCAGCCAGCGTTCGGTGAAATGAAGGACATCTTCATGGGATTCTATCCATGATATTTCGATATCTAACCCGGTGAATTCGGTCATGTGGCGGGATGTGTAAGAGGGATCCGCACGAAACACGGGACCAACTTCAAACACACGTTCAAACCCAGCAGCCATTGCCATTTGTTTATAGAACTGCGGGGACTGCGCCAGGTATGCTTTTCGTTCAAAATATTCCACTTCAAACAGCTCGGCTCCAGATTCGCTGGGGCTGCCCATGATCTTGGGAGAATGCATTTCAACGAAATCTTCCTTCACCCAGTATTCGCGCATGGCATGTTCCAGGAGTGTTTGCACCCGGAAGAGCAGTAAATTCTTTTTGCGGCGCAGGTCCAGATAACGCCAATCCATCCGATAATCGATGGCTGGCATGTTGTCTTCATCGAAAGGATCAAATGGCAGGGGTGCTTCCGCGTTATTTTCAATGACCAGGTCGTGCAGCTGGATCTCTAATCCGCCCAGTTTTACCACGTCATTCTTTACTACTTTACCTGTCACAGAGAGCGCTGCTTCAGTGCCCAGCGCGGAGATATGCTCCCCTAATTCAGGATTCTCTGGGCGGTAGTGGGCAACCTGCACCAACCCGGTCCTGTCGCGCAGAATAAGGAATTGCATCTTCTTTTGGTCGCGCAGGATCTGCAGCCACCCCTTGATAGTTACTACTTCATCAATGTGATCTTTAAGATCACGAATTACGGTTCGCGTCATAATTGCTCTGTTTCTCCTCTTAAAAATACTTCTTAAATGATTGTATCCCACTTATTATAGTACTGGCAAGAACGGTGCTTTATTTGAGTAAATCCTGAACAGATTGATAGGGTGAACGCTTGTGGTCTGCTGCCAACCGCAGGATTTTTTGCATCTTTACTTGATTGGGGGGATCATTCCATGCATCATACAGTGAATCCCTGACCAAGCGTTCCAGTAGGGCATTCAGGCGTACTGTTGAGCGGATTTTCCACTCTCCGCTATCCTGCAGAAAAACATGGTGCGCGTTGACTGCTGCAGTTACTTCACTGATGCCATCCCCATTCAACGCGGATGTCTTAATGACTGGCACCTGCCAATCGGTGTGCGAATTCTCGTTAGATTGTGCGCGCAGTTCTTCCCCCATAGCCAGCATGGCTTTGAGTGTTTGCGCGGTGCCATCTGTGGCGGCTTTATCGGATTTGTTGACGACTAGCACATCCGCGATCTCCAGGATGCCCGCTTTAGCCGCCTGGATGTCGTCTCCGAGACCGGGTGCCTCCACAACAATCGTAGTGTGCGCCAGGCGTGCGATTTCCACTTCGGATTGGCCCGCGCCAACTGTTTCGATGAGTATGATCTCAAACCCGGCCGCATCCATCACCAGCGCGGTGTTGTCCACAGCCCGGGCAATCCCCCCTAATGCGCCGCGCGATGCCATTGAGCGAATGAAGATATTCGGGTTGCTGGTCAGATCGCGCATACGCACGCGATCACCCAGCAGCGCGCCGCCGCTGAATGGGCTGGTTGGATCCACTGCGATAATACCTATCTTATGGGATGATTCCCTGTTTTTCCCGCTCACCATGTTCAACGCGAGGCGGTTAACGAGGGTGGATTTCCCGGATCCGGAAGGACCGGTTACGCCAATGATATGCGCTTTTCCGGTGTGGGGAAATAATTGATCCAATACAACATGGTGATCCTGGGAATCGTTTTCAATGAGTGTGATCAGGCGGGAGAGCGCCAATCGATCCCCTTTTAGCACTTTGTTTGCCAGATCTGTCATGGTTTCCCGCTTACTCGGCAGCCGCTGCCTGCATGTCTTCAACTACCCGCGTGGTGGATGTGCCCGGACCATACACCACCCTTACACCCATATCGCTTAATGCTTTCCCGTCTTTCTCAGGAATGATACCGCCTACGAACACCCACACAGAATCCTGCCCGTTGTCTTTGAGAAGTTCAAGGACACGCGGCACGAGTGTCATATGCGCGCCTGAAAGAATGGACAATCCCACCGCGTCCACATCCTCCTGCAGCGCCGCGGAAGCGATCATCTCCGGCGTTTGGCGCAGACCGGTGTAGATGACTTCCATCCCCGCGTCACGCAGGGCACGGGCAATCACCTTCGCCCCTCTATCATGGCCGTCGAGGCCTGGTTTTGCGATTAATACGCGTATTTTCTTTTCCATAGGACTTCTTCTCTATCTTTAAATTATACCAATGCAGCCGGCGTACCAAAGGGTGGAATCACTTATAATCCACGCTATGATCAGAAAAGATTGGCACCCATTTACTGTATTCATCCTGTTGCTTTTTCTAGTCATAACTCCTGCTGCTTGTGGAAAAGAAATAGAAGATAGTGGAGATATTGTTAGGTTGGATGCTCAGAGCACATCTCTTGAAGATACTGTCGAAACAGATTATGGCGGCGTTGAAGAGATAGACTCCGAAATTGTGAATGTACCTCCGGTGATCAACCCGCTGACCGGCCTCCCTGCCGCCGATCCTGAACTTCTAGAGCGGCGGGCTGTAATGGTTAAGGTATCCAACTACCCGCGCGAGGGGCGTCCACATGCTGGATTATCCTATGCGGATATCGTTTTTGATTATTTTATCGGCTATGGCACCAACCGCTTTTTAGCGCTGTACTATGGGCAGGATGCCTATAAGATCGGGCCATTACGCTCCGGACGGCGTGTGGATGCGCAGCTGGTGACGATGTACAGCGGGGTGCTGGCCTACGGCAGCGCGGATGAGGATACCGACGCAGTTCTTGTGACCACACTTGGCGAGTATGCCCTCTCTCATCTGGAAGCGGACTGCCCGATGTTCTGCGGCGTTGACACACACAGCGCGACGGGTGTTTTTGCCAATTCGGAAGCGATTAGTGCCTATGTAGGCACAATGGGTTGGGAGAACAGTAAACCGGATTTGCCGGGGATGGTATTTGACGATCTGCCGCCCGCTGACATGGCACCTGCCGATCAGGTAACTATCCTGTTTAATTATTACAATCGCGGAGAATGGCACTATGATTCTGCTTCTGGAAAATACCTGCGCTGGATCGAATTTATTGAGAACGAGGGTGAGGAAAATGAGATCATGGATATGATTCCGCTGACCGACCGCCTGACCGGCGAGCAGTTGGCATTCTCGAATATCATCATCTTATTCGCTAATTACAACGAATTGGCACCCAGTGCCCACACGATTGATGTTTGGGATAATAAAAATGGCCTGCCAGCATATCTGTTCCGCGATGGAGGAATGGTGGAGGGTTCATGGGCGACTGTGAACAACAGCGACCCGCTGCAGTTCACCAACGCGGACGGCAGCCCGATGGCGCTTAAACCGGGTAATACATGGATCGTGATCACCGGGCTGAGCTCATTATTTAATGAAGTCCAGCCGGGCCAATGGGAAACCTTCTTCTTCCTCCCGTAAGCAGCTTGGTTTATTTGTATCATTCTGACAACCACAGGTCGGAAGAATCTCGCCTTGCGTATCAATAGTCATTCATGTCATTCTGACGACTGCAGGTCAGAAGAATCTCGCCTTGCGTATCAATAGTCATTCTTGTCATTCTGACGACCACAGGTCGGAAGAATCTCGCCTTACGTTGCAATAGAAATAAAGATATTGGGTTGAAAAAACATAACCTATGCTACCTATGTTTCACCAGGACTGCAAGAATAATTCCTGCAGAGATCTTTCGCTGCACTCAGGATGACGAATGGGGTGAAATCGGATTGGGTCATTCTTGTCATTCTGACGACTGCAAGTCGGAAGAATCTCGCCTTGCGTATCAATAGTCATTCTTGTCATTCTGACGACCGCAAGTCGGAAGAATCTCGCCTTACGTTGCAATAGAAATAAAGATATTGGGTTAAAAAAACATAACTATGCTACTAATGTTTCGCCAGGACTGCAAGGATAATTCCTGCCGAGATCCTTCGCTGCACTCAGGATGACGGATGGGAAAAAATCGAGTTGGGTCGTTCTTGTCATTCTGACGACCACGGGTTGGAAGAATCTCGCCTTGCGTATCAATAGCTGTCCAAGATTGCCGCGTGCCTGGTGGGCGCTCGCAATGACGTATTGATGATATTATCGTGAGGCTTGTAATTCTCCAGAGGAGAATTACAAGGTCATATTTATTGTAATGAAGCGATATCTTTCTAATATGTAAGCTGAATTGAGAAAAAACTGTTTGCACAGGGGATCGCCACGGCTTTTCATTCTTCGCGGTTACAGGATTAAAAAAATAAGAGCCCGCATTAGCGGGCTCTCTGCTTTTCAGCCGACCTTTATTTCTTCTTGCTTGCTTTCTTACCTTTGGACTCTGTAACTTTCGGTTCACGGTTAACGATCAACATCACCGCGCCGACAACAGTCAGAACTGGTCCGCCCGCTAACAGAAGGAATGGTAGAGCAAAACCAACACGCCCAATACTTCCGTCATGCATACCGGGAAGGAATCCTCGTCTATTAGAGAAAGTGTCAAACCCTTTCCAACCATCCATCATTCCACCATGTGCAAACCATTCACCTCGGTCAAACGAATCTTTATCCCAGTCCTCATCATCAATATCACCATCAGCGAAGCGACTTTTGAACATCGGGAATTCTCCGGCTTCAACGGATTCCTGAAACTGTGCTGCGAATGAGCGAGCGCGTACATATACACCCACTTCAACTGCCATACCTAACAAACCAAGCACGAGACATATCCAAGCTATTGTTTTTACTGTCTTATTCATTTCCTTTTCCTTTCATACCTACTTACTTTGACTGATCTTGCAATCGTCCACCACCACTGCCGCCCCCTCCGGTGACTTGGCCCATGCCGCCCATCATGCCAAAACCACTGCCAAATCCGGTGTCTACTGAATTGGTAACAATGACCAATTGGTCTCCTTCCATGAGGTCCCCGCTGATGATTTCAGTGAATGCTTCTGAACTGGCACCCACTTCCACCCTTATTGGCATGGGAGCACCACCTTCGCCCACGATCACTACTGAATTATTCCCATTAATATTTCTGATTGCCTGGTTGGGAACAAGCAGTGCATCTGTAGCCTGGCTGGTGATGATGCTTACTACAGCTGTGAAACCTGGCTTAACGGATGTATCTGCGTCTTCGACAGTAACCGTGACACGAAACTCGACGGTGCCGTTCTTATCCATCCCCGCAGAGGAAATATTGGATACAGAACCGTTGTATTCCTGATATGGAAGTGCATCGAATGTGATAACAACTGGTTGTCCGATCTCCACTTTGCTGATATCGATCTCCGACACATCTATGTTCACGACTAGATTGTCGAGGTCGTCCAGTCGCACAGCCTGTGTACCACCCTGGGCCATTTCGCCAGGTCTTACATTGATCTCGGTCACCGTCCCATCAAAGGGCGCGATGATCTTGTCCATATCGACCGTGTTCTGGAGTGCCTGTACATTGGCTTTCGCTGCGGCGATCTCCTGGCTGTTATCCATCAGACGTTTGTACGCGGCGCGGGCTTGCTCAACTGCCGCCTTGGCCAGTGCATACTCAATGAAATCTGTTTCAACATCTAGGTCATAGGGATGTCCAAGGATCTGGTTGAGTGCACGCAGATAGCTGTCTCGTTCCAGAATGGTTGCCTGAATAACTTCATACGCTTCGATCAATACAGGATCATCTTCATCCAGAGTTATTCGCAGTGCTTCATATTCTGCTTCCAATACCCACATTGCTTGTTTTGCTGACTCATAATTGGCAAGTACCGTATCTATACGATCATCAGAAGACCCACCGTAGTTCCAGGCATCCCGATCTTCTTTCTTGTCTCTTAGTGTCCATTCTGCATCAGTAAGTGTTTGTAATGCAGTTTGAAAATCTGAATCTGCGCCAAGTATGTTTTCCAGTGCAATTTGCGCATCCAGTAAAGCTGACTGTGCCTGCAGGGATTCATTAGACCATGAGGAGAGTTCCAATTCTATAAGGACATCATTCTTCGTAATCTGGTCCCCGACCTGGAGATCAAATTCTCCAACAACCCCATCGGAGTGCCAGGTGATAACAGCAGAAGGTTGAGCTTCCACATACCCTACTTCACCGATGCTTTCAGTGATTGAGCCGCGGCTAACTTGCGCATATTGCGTGTTTTCCGCAGGAATGGTTCTCTGTGGGATTAAAATCACTAGCGCGGCAGCCACAACCAGCAAAATGCCGCCGCCAATCCACACCAGGCGTTTTTTTGCCTGATAAAAATCCGTAAGTTTTTCTTTGAACTTTTTCATATCCATTTTATTTTTCACCATATCCCCTTATTCTGACCGCAGTGCTTCGACTGGCTCAAGTTTGGCCGCACGCCTTGCGGGATAAATCCCAAATACCAATCCCACCGATACAGAAAAGATCACTGACAGAAGGATGGAATCCATGCTCATTTCCGCGTTCATAACCGTGCCGCTCATTAAAGCAACGTTGCTGATGGCTGAAGAGATACCCCACCCAAGCAGGACGCCAATAAGGCCTCCGACCAGCCCGATGATGAGTGATTCGACGAGGAACTGCAATAAAATATCTTTTTCGCGTGCACCTACTGCTTTACGCAGTCCAATCTCTTTGGTGCGTTCGATGACCGACACCAACATGATGTTCATGATGCCAATTCCACCTACTAGCAGGGAGATAGCCGCGATGCCGCCAAGGAACACTGTTAATACCCCTGTGATGGATGTAGCCGCTTCTGTAAAAGTATCCTGAGAAAATACCTCAAAATCATTCTCTTCATCACCACTGATCTTGTGCCGTGCACGCAGAATATTGGTTACTTCATTCATTGCATCACTCATCAGTTCAGAACTGACTGCTCCTACTGAGATCAAATCGACTTCCGCGTATGCGCTGGATCGAGTAAACAAGCGCGACTGCGCGGTGGTGATAGGCACATACACTTGATTGTCAGATGACCCAAAGGCAGTACCGCCCTTGGATTCAAGCACACCTACCACTTGATATAGATTGTTTCCAATTCTCAGTTTGCTTCCCAGGGCATCTGTGGTTGAACCAAACAGCTCATCCACAATATCCATCCCGATCACAGCCACTGTTGCATGATTATCAATATCTTGCTCTGAAATGAACCTGCCTACAGACACATCTTCATTACGCACAGAGGCATAATCTGGTGTTAAACCTGTGATGGATGTGGTTAGACTGCTGCCGCTAAACGAGATTTCCTTGTTTTGTGATGCTGTAGGAGCAACCGCTAAAACACTTGGTGCACCGCCAGATTCAACAATCGCTTCTGCGTCTGCCAATGTTATTGGGTTAGGGTTGGTCGCATCATTATTCACTTTTACAAACAGCAGGTTAGAACCCATTGTTTCAATCGAGCCTGTGATCGATGATTCCGCGCCTTTACCAACAGCCAACATTGAAATGACTGCCGCGACACCGATAACGATGCCGAGCATTGTCAATCCTGTCCGTAATTTATTCGCGTTGAGGCTTTCCAACGCTTCCTTTAAGAACCTCCAACTATTTGTCATTTTGCACCCTTCCATCTAGCAAATGCACGGTCCGTTGCGTTAACGCAGCTACTTTCGGATCGTGTGTCACAATGATTAGTGTTACCCCTTTTTCTTTATTCAGATCCAGCAATAGATCCATGATCTCATCTCCTGATTTTGAATCCAGGTTTCCGGTGGGTTCATCCGCCAGGATAATCGCGGGGTCATTCACCAACGCACGGGCGATTGCCACCCGCTGCTGCTGTCCACCAGACAACTCGTAAGGCTTATGAATCATGCGGTCTTCTAATCCTACGCGGACGAGTAATTCTTCCGCCTTTTGTTTGAGATCCATGTGCCCATTATTGCGCCGATAGCGCAGTGGCATCATCACATTTGATAATGCGGTCGAGCGCGACATCAAGTTGTAGGATTGAAAGACAAACCCGACCTGACGGTTACGGATATCGGCCAATTGGTCGCCTTCCAAATCCTGTACATTCTCGCTATTGAGAAGATATTTTCCGCTCGTAGGGCGGTCCAGACAGCCGAGAACATTCATCAGCGTTGATTTACCGGATCCAGAAGGACCCATGATCGCGACGACCTCGCCTTTTTTAATCGTTAATGAAAGCCCGCGCAGGGCATGTACCTCAATCTCACCCATCTGGTAAGTTTTGAAGAGGTCAACTGCTTCAACTACGTTATTTTTCTTTGTCATTTTTGTTTACCTGCCTATCTATTGGGACTTTTGTCCACTACCAGGACCAGTGCCAGTTACCTGGCCCATTTCACGCATAAGACTTCCATCAAATGCTATTCCACCTATTGTTGATGGCGTCAAGGTAACTGCCAGCTGGTCACCAACAGCAAGATCACCGTTGATCACCTGCGTGTGCACATCGGAAGTCGCGCCCAGTTTCACCGGTACCGCAGTCATGCTGCCGTCCGCATTTACGCGCATGACAACCGAAGCGCCATTCTGGCTGAGGATAGCCTGAGTTGGGATAAGGAGCGCATCCTCTATTTGGCTGGTGATGATACTCACCACAGAAGTGAAACCCGGTTTGACCACTTCATCAGCGTCTTCCAGCTTCACGCTTACGCGAAATTCGACCACACCGCTCTCATTTGTTCCAGCTGAAGAGATAGACTCCACAAATCCGGAGTATTCCTGGTTTGCAAGCGCGTCGAAGGTGAGAATAACTATTTGATCATTTTCAACTTTGTTGATATCCACCTCTGAGACATAGATATCCACCATCAGATTATCAAGATTATCAATGCGTACTGCTGTTGTTCCATTGGATGTAAGTTCCCCGCTCACTGCTCGGACTTCTGTGATCGTTCCAGCGAAAGGAGCGATAATCTTAGACTGATTGATGATATTCTGCAGCGCCTGCACATTGGCTTCCGCAGCAGCAATCTCTTCAGTTTGGTCGAGATAGCGGTTGTATGCTATTCGGGCTTCTTCCACATCTGCCAGTGCCTGATCGTATTGAATGAAATCAGTTTCCACAGCATGGTCGTAGTACACCCCAAGATAATTACTGATGTAATGCAGGTACTTATCTGACTCTTCGATAGCTGCTTTCCTGTCTTCATACGCAGCCAAACGTTCGGGATCATCTGCGTCCAGGTGAGAAAGAGCGTCATAAGCAGCTTCTTTTACCCAGACGATTTGCTCCATTGCATAATATTCCTCACGTGCTTTTTCAATTTCGTCCCATGAAGAGCCTTTGAAGTTGTAATAATCACGGTCCGCCTTATAACCTCTTAACTCATATTCCGCATCTGCCAGAGTTTGTGCGGCAACATACAGATCCGAGTTGGCAACAAGCGTGTTTTCAAGTGCAGCTTGTGCTTCCAGTAAATCTGTCTGCGCCTGCAATATAGATGAAGCTAATGAACTGTCTTCCAAAGTCAATAAAACCTGATCTTTTTCTACCTTATCACCAACCTTGAGGTTAAACGCGCTGACAATTCCGCCTGATTCCCAGGAAAGCGTAATCGATGGTACTGCCTCGAGTGATCCAACCACATCAATACTTTCAGTGATCGCTCCACTGGTGACATCCATATATACTACCTGCGCCTCATCGGAAATGTTGTTCCCCTGTGAAACCAGCATGGCAGCCGCTATGATCGCAACAGCCAGAATGCCGCCCCCGATCAGCACCCATTTTTTTTGGGATTGGTAAAACTCCAATATTTTTGCCTGTATGTTCTTAAGATCCATTTCTTTTCTCCTAATAATTCCCAATTTAGCAAAACTTTATTTTGTTATAAATGAATAATACGTGTGTAGTGTCAAAAAGACACATGGAAGCAGTAAGCAGACATGGTGAGCGTGGTCACATATTAATATGACCGGTGTCACATCAATAATTCGGGTAATTCATGCTAATATCTTTTCATGGTAAAAGAAATCATTGATCAACGGGTTCTTCGAATCCTGCGTTGGTCTGTTTTTGTGCAAGTTTTATTCTTGCTTCAGAGTTCCTTCTCTCCAAGGTTTTATTTCCTGGGGCGGGGGGGCAGGTCGGATATTGACTTCATTACTATTGTGCCAATTTTATTAATGGTACTTATCTTTGTCTTTCTTTCTTTTAAAGGAATCCGGAGCAGGATCACAAAACCTGTTTTCTTTATTATTCTGAATATGTTAGCGCTGATAACTGTTTTCTCCCGTCAAATCATCTCGGCTTCTTCAATTAAAAGTCTCCATTCAATAAGGCCATTTTCAACTTTTCGATGGGATATGATTTTCTTCCTGATTATCCCGTTGGTATTCATTGCCTGGCAGTACTCCATGCGTGAAGTGATTTTTTACTGTATATTAATTGTTTTAGCAGAAGCAGTCCCGCTTTTCTTCCCGAATGGTGAAAGAGAACTGTTTTTTGCGGTCGCGAATATTTTTGGTGATATTGCCCGCAGCGTGATCCTTGCAATAGTTGGCTGGATTGAGAACCAACTGGTAACCCTGCAGCGCGGCCAGCACACCCAATTGGTGGAAGCAAATAAACAGCTGCGGAAGTACGCGCTTACAAATGAAAAATTAGCCCAGACCCAGGAGCGCAATCGCCTGGCTCGTGAACTGCACGACACGCTTGCCCACACACTGAGCAGCTTATCGGTACAATTGGAGGCGACCAAGGCGCTGTTTGACCGTGACCCCGCGGGAGCAAAGAAAATGCTGGGACAAACCCTTGTGAACACCAAGAACGGCCTCACAGAAACACGCCGTACACTGGTGGATCTGCGTTCCTCTGAGTTGGAGAGCTATGGATTAACTCAGGCAATTCGAAACATGGGTAAATCCGTCTCCGAGAGGGGCGGCTTCAAGATCAATTTTCACCTGGATAAAGGCATGGATGTCCTTTCTGATGAGATCGGGCACTGCTTGTACCGCGTTGCACAAGAAGCATTAGAAAATACCCTACGGCATGCGAACGCGAAGAATGTCTCCATTAACTTATTGTTCGATGAGGATGCCATTAAATTACAAGTAATTAATGATGGGTTTGGATTTGAGACCAAAGACGTGAAAAAAGAGCACTTAGGTATTCGCGGGATGCGTGAACGGGTGGAAATGCTGGGCGGCAGTTTTACCGTTGAAAGTGATCCCAAAAACGGTACAGAAATTACAGCAGTACTGGAAAGAGAAGATGATTGACGTTATTATTTGTGACGACCAGGAAGTAGTCTGCCAGGGCTTGAACGCTATCCTCAGCACCGCGGAGAATCTGCGTGTGGTCGGGATAGCCAACAACGGTCTGGAAGCGCTGGACCTGATTGAGAAACACGAGCCAAATGTGGCGCTGATGGACCTCAAGATGCCGATCATGAACGGCATCCACGCCACGAAACAGATCAAAGAAAAATATCCAGACACAAAGGTGCTGGTGCTGACCACGTATGATGCGGATGCCTGGCTGTTTGATGCTATCCGCAACGGTGCGGACGGTTACCTTCTTAAGGATACTTCCCGGGAAACACTGATCAACGCTATTCAGGAGATCCATGAAGGCAAAACGCCTCTGGATTCAAAAGTTGCTGGAAAATTGTTCCGTCAATTATCCCGGCAGGCCCTCCCTGGCGACACAACCCTGGGCCAGGACCTCACCAAACGTGAAAAAGAGATCTTAAAATTCATCTCGCATGGCATGACCAACGCTGAGATCGCGCAGAATTTATTCCTTTCCGAGGGCACGGTACGCAATTATGTCAGCAGGATCCTCGAAAAATTGCAGGTGGATGACCGCACACAAGCGGCTGTCCTGGCGCTGCGTTACGGCTTAGTTGAGTAATTTGATGTTGTGAAAGAGATTGTTTACCCAGCTGTGCGGGGTTCCCAATTACAGATTGTTCGGTACCGATTACGATTCCTTCGTGAGCCGAGTAAAGCTCCTGTCTGTGGAACAGGATGTTGCGGGTTTCCTGTGAGGCATCAGGACAGGCAACCCCCGTCAGCCACCCCTAGATATCGGGATTACTGAAAAGGTGCCCCGTTTTTTTGACTATATTATGTCAATTACCTTAGCATAAAATGCACAGGCACCCAAGATCTGGTTCACCAGGCATTTTTCATTACGCATGTGGGCAAGTTTGTGCTCCCCGGGCCCAAAACCGATCGTTGGAATACCTAAACTGATAAGCGCTACTGCATTGGTGCTGAAATCCCAGTAATCGAATTTCTCTGGTGTGTGCCCAAACACAATGGCATACGCTTTAATGAGTGTTTTTGAGAGGTGGTGGTCGAGGTTGATCTCCCAGGCTGGGTGGAGGGGCTGATAAGTTATTGCCTCGCCTGTCCAGGTTTTTCTGTGGACGGTATCGATCTCCCATGTTGCATTTTTTCCTGCAATGATCTCTCCCATTTCATCCTGTAAAGTTTGTTCTGTCTCACCCATGACCATTCTACGGTCTAGATAAATCTCACATTCCGAGGGTACAGCGTTCAAAGACACACCTGTGCTGGAAATGCGTGACAGGACGAGTGTGCCTCTTCTGCCAGTATTTTTCATGAGTTCCAGGTTGGTTTGCTCGACCCTTTCAATGATTTCAGCCATTTCGTAGATGGCGTTCAACCCTTTTTCGGGCGCTGAACTATGGGCTGAGACCCCCTTTGTCTTGATGATTATCTGGGCTTTGCCTTTATGGCCGGTAGTAATTTGATTGCTTGAAGGTTCACAGATGACCGCATAATCCGGCTTGAGGTTGTATTCTTCAAGCATATGCTTGAGACCTTCCCCATCGCAATCCTCTTCAAACACCGAACATGAAACGTATACTGTCTTCCCGGAAATTATCCCTAAATCTTTCGCGATCGCTGGGGCATAAACTGATGCGGCAATACCGGATTTCATATCGACGGAACCGCGGCCCCATAGAAAACCGTCTATTATTTCACCGCTAAACGAGGGCACTTCCCAGAGGTCTTCATCATGTACCTTCACTGTATCGGTGTGGGATTCAAACAGAATCGCTTTCTCTTCGGACCCTATTCTTCCGAGCACATTCCCGAAGCGGTCGATCCTGACCTCGTCATAGCCCAAAGCCCCCATTTTTGAAGCGATGACCTTTGCAACCTGCTCCTCTTGTCCAGAAAAACTTTTAATGCGAACCAATTTCTGCGCAAATGCCACCAAATCGCTGGCTACATCTTTTCCACCTATCACCAAATCAACCAAAATCATTCTCCTACGGCTAATTTCATAAAAAACCCACCATTTTTCTGGCAGGATTGGATTATAGTCCATGTCTTTGAAGGAAAGGCACAGTACGCAGCCCGGTGGTTGTGTTAGCAACTTTAGAAAAAATTAGTAATTTTTTCGAAGTTAGAAAACGGACATACTTGAGGCTAATTCAATATATATATCAAACTTTCTTCAGGGTGTTTTGGGATGATGAATGGCGTAAGTACACACACATTCGTATCACCTAAGGGTGTGCGGAAGAAACATATCGTAATATATTTGACCATAGATCATGGACGGCAATAAAAAACCCGTTCATTAATTGCGAACGGGTTTTGGCCTTTTTGGTTGTAGTTTACTTCTAATTATCATCTACTGGTGTAGCGCGAAAAATGCGTTGAAAGAAATCGATTACTGATTTATAGAAGGTAACGATGAGGTTTTCAGAAGCTGCCGGTAAAGCAGTTTTTTCAATTATATATACTTCACCAGCGCTGAAAGGGCTGTCAAAGTAATTACCATCTAAATCCTCGATATTGTCGTTATCAATCACGTTTAGTTGGATGGTTCCAGAGCCTGTGTCGGTATTTACCGTGACGGTGTATGTATCCCTGGAGCCGCTCACAGATGAGACTGAAGCACCATCTTACCCCTGTGGTGGTCAGGGTAAAGCTAGATATGTCCACATCGATAACGGCGGCGGAGAAGGTGACGGTGAAAGCTACGCTGTCCGCGCTGGTGGGGTTGGTGTCTGCGAGGGTGACTGCGGTCACTGTGAGAAAAGCACTATTGGACTTTAATGTGGTAGTTTGAACCTCACCTGCTGCGTGCTGGGACATAGCTTAAGCGCCAGTCGGGGTAATTAGTGTGGTGATCACTACCAAAATTAGACTGATAAGTTGTGATTGTTTAAAATGAAGTTTCATGGGTACTCTCCAACAAAAGTGTGATATAGGATTAATATTACAAGTAACCTTGGTTACTCTTACCTGAAAAGGTATAACACTCAAAGGAAAAATATATAACGCCGTTGTTCTGTCAAGCACCATTTTTTACGATTAATCCGTCGAAAACACTTTCAACAGAGTCCGCTTATTTTGTATACACTACTTCGACTATTCTTTCGTGAGGGGTGAAGCCTGCCCCATACATTCTCACGTTTTCAAAATAGCCATCCGCGTTTTGGCAATTTTCATCCAACTGTTCCGCAATATGTAACCAGGAAAGATCTTTCCGATGCCTTTTCCACGCTTTTTCCAGAGCATCCCCGACACATCCTGCACCCGATGTGTAGATGCCAAGATTCATACGCCAGAGGTCATCATAGGTCAATACCTCTCTGGGTTCTTTTCGGGTGATATTAGAAATTATCTGGTAGGTCTGGTTGCACCCCGCTTTTAGAGTGTTTGCTAACAAATCAAACTCCATCGAGGTACCAATTCGCTTTATGCTTTGACCAATCAAGTAATCCTTATGAAATTCTCCTAATTGTGCGTATCCAGCAGCACATTGGCTTTCGTCTAGATTCAATAGACATAACTCAAGAAAGTACTCTGGATTCCATAATAAAAGTTGATCTATGCCATTTTCTGTAATATGGCCAAAACCGTACTCACCTGGAGTTACTGTATCCCTCCAAAATTGTGACTCTTGGCCAATGAGACCTTTTAATATTTTTGGGGAAATACCATTTTCCCTACTAGCGTCCAAAATTTGGCTGTTAAACATGTTTTGAATATTGATTACCTGGTCTTTCGCTTCCCGCATGCCGCATGGGCTGGCGGCCAGGTTTTCCATTAAGCCGCCGTCTGAGCAGCTGCTGGCATCAATGATTCCCATCCAGATCAGTTTTCCTGCCAGAATATAGTAATTTGTCTCTGTGAACAAGTCCTCAGATAAAAGCGGCACTTCATATAGAGTAGAATTATTGTTATTTAATGCCGGAAAGATTTCCCATTCATAGATACAGCCATTTAGCTGCGCTTCCCATTTGTCAGCAATAATGTCCAGATGATATTCATTCTTATCTTCTAAAAAAATATTACGGTAAATGATTTCTTTGGGTTCTGAAGTTGTGCCATTTGAGTATTCCCCCCAGTATTCAATCACTGCTCCTTTTTCATCTGTTAAGGGCAGCTTATATGTGCAATCTATCGGATCGCAGCTGAGTTCTAGAGTACCATCATCAATATAGATTTTCTCCAGTTCGACGATATCTGAATTTTGCGGAATTGAAAATGGTGAATGGACCATCAACAATGGCTGTTCCTTGCATATGCCGTTGAGCGGGCAATTCACAATATCTGGTTCTAAAGCAATGATGGTTGTTTCATCGTATAAATCCATTTGAACTGGGGAAGTGCCGGTGCGGTGGAGGTAGAGCCCGGAACATTCTTTAGTATTATTTCCTTGATATGGATAACACATTTGTGCCTTTTTCCATTCATCATGGATCTCCTTGCCGCACGCGATCAGGATATCTTCTGCGTTTGGCTCATTCTCTGAATACGTACGAAAACCGCAGACTAAAGAATTGTTCTCCCATTTATATAACCCCCATTCATGTACAAAAACGACTTGAGATTTACTCTCCTGATCATCAAACACGAAACGTAAATTATTTTCATAATATTGAAAATTAAACATCCCGGGAAAAAGGCTCATACACAAAAAAATATTCGGTAGGATCCGATTAATTAAAGAGAACCGAAAACTCTTCCGTTTCTTTTGTAAAACTAGAACTATACCGGGCGATTTACTTCGTTCCATTTGTGATTTCAGAATCAGGAGCTTCAATAATCTGAAGCTCCTGATTGCCTTACATGATTATTTTTCTTTATGGATCACGATAGATCCACCACCCAGAGCAGTGGCAGGTTCAGCGTCATCTACTTCGCCCATCTGGTTGTCGTACACCATTGTCTCTGTGTCCCGATCCCAGATCTTGATGCGGAAGCGGTCAATGCCGTCTCCACCCTGCAGGTCACCGTCGATACAGCTCAGTATGAATCTGTAATTACCTTCGCCGTTGATGGCGCCCTCTCCCTTGAACATGGCTTTTTTGCCCGCCACTACCAGCCAGTCGTAGGAGCTAGACTTGAACTTCAGGTTTGCTACTCTGAAGTGGAACTCGGTCACGCCGGTTGGCACGTCCGCGCCCTTCTTATACTTCGAGACAAAGCCGAAAGTGGCTGTGCCTGTCAGTGAACCGTCTGGCGCGTAGGCGCCTGCCGGGGAGTTTATCCACCCGCCGCCTGTCACAAATCCACCCTCCGGATCATAGATGACCAGGTACTGGTAATCTTCCACTGCCTCGTAACTCGAAGCAAAGGTCATCTCGATGTCGTCTTCGCTGCTGTCCCAGCCGCCATCATCATCTTCCACTGTGGCTACGAGAGTGTACACACCGGGCTCGCTGTAGGCATAACTGCCCACTGTGGTGCCGGAGCCGTTCTCTTCGCTTACCAATCCGTCTGTGAAGCTGCCGTCGCCCCATTCCCAGGTGGATGTATGGGTGTCCAGCGTGCCTGCATCCGTGAAGGATGCGCTTGCTTGCACTGTTACCCCTACTTCGATCGGGTCAATTGGAGCGCTGACAGCGCCCATCTCTGGATTTGCATTGGCGATGCTGGCGGGCGCGCTGGCGATTACAGGCTCGTTGACCCCGTCGCTCACCGTCAGGGTCAGCGTGAATTCGCCGTCATCCTGGCAGGTAAAGCTGGTGTTCACTGCAGCCGGGTCGCCGAAGGCGCATTCGCCTTCATCCATCTCGTAACTCCAGGCGTAGGTCAGCTCGTCGCCTTCTGCGTCGTTCACGTAAGGTGCCAGGTTCAGCAGGGTGCCTTCCACACCGCTCACCGGGTCAAAGCCCACTTCCGGTGCCAGGTTCAGCACTGTCACTGCTGCGCTGTCGCTCACCGGCCCGTTGATGCTGTCACTCACTTCCAGTGTGACTGTGTATTCTCCGAGCAGCGCGCAGGTGAAGGTCGTCTCTGCGGCATTGGGATCGCCAAAGCTGCAGTTTCCCTCATCCGGTGCGTAAGTCCATGCGTAAGTCAGTGGATCGCCTTCTGCGTCGCTTACCACGGGCGTTAGCGTGATCGGGTTATTCTCGTTGGTTTCATATGGCCCGCCTGCGTCAACTGCAGGAGCTTCGTTAGCGTACCACCACACTTCAGAGTAATCCCCATCGTAATCCCATTCGTCGTTTGCCCATCCATGGTAGCCAGAAACAATATCAATGGTGTTCTGTTCATCAGGGATGTCTCCAGGATTTGCAAAATCTGCTGTCCAGGTACCATCTTCACCCGAGATAACCCAACGTGCTCCCATCCATTCATCGAGTTCATCAAACGCACTAACATATACTTCGATGGATTCAGATGCAACTCCGCTGATGGTATCTGCTGTAATATCTACAGAGGTTATCTCAACGTGGGTTACCAGCAAAGTCTTGGTTATACCAGAACCGCTGACTGTCACAACGTGACCGGCTTGTAGATCATACAACCCACTCAAGTCAAAAATTGCGGTGGGCATCGGTCCCCAGGGAGCAGGTGTTGTGGTCATTGTTTCTGAGAATATGTAGTCATTTTCCAGATCAAAGTCATCATCCAACCACATGGTTACTTCCGTATCCATTGGCCAATCGAGAGCTACCACATCGTTATTGTCAATCACGGCTGCAACCCATGGTTCTATCGGAGTTTCCTCAGCATACCATTTCACCTCGGTGTAGTCTCCATCATCATCCCATACATCATCCGCATACCCATTGTAGCCGTGTACGATATCAACAATACTATTGAACTCTGCTGTCCATTTACCATCTTCATCTGAGTTAACTCTGAGTTCTGTTAGCCATTTACCGGATTCATCTGCCACACCAACACCCACTTCAATGGATTTAGATGCGATTCCGCTGACGGTGTCTGCCGCTATATCCACAGAGGTTATTTCAATGTATGTTACCTCATGTGTTTTTGTTATGCCGGAACCGCTGACCGTTACAAATTGACCGGTTTGCAGATCATGCAACCCGCTTAAGTCGAAAGTTGCGATAGGCATCCCCCAAGGGGCAGGTGTCATGGTCATTGTATCTGAGTATATGAACCCATTTCCTATATCTGAATCAGTGTCCAACCACATGGTCACTTCCGTACCCATTGGCCAGCAGAGAGCGATTACATCATCAATGTCAATCACGGGTGCAACCCATGGATCTAACGGAGCTTCCTCAGCGTACCATCCCACCTCAGAATAGTCTCCATCGTCATCCCATTCATCATTTGCCCATCCACCGTAGTCAGGAAGAATATCAACGGTATTCAGCTCATACTGAGTGTCTCCAGGATTTGCAAAATCTGCTGTCCAATTACCGTCCCCATCCGTGTCAACCCAACGCTCTACTTTCAGCCATTCATTGGATTGATCAAAAGCAACCACGTATATTTTGTTGTCCAGGTTTGGTGATGCAACTCCACTTATAGTGTCTGCAGTGATATCTACAGAGGTTATCTCAACGTGGGTTACATCAAGGATCTTGGTAACATCAGCACCGCTAACTGTCACTACTTGATCGGCTTGTAGATCGTACAACCCACTCAAGTCGAAAATTGCGGTGGGCATCGGCCCCCAGGGAGCAGGTGTTGTGGTCATTGTTTCTGAGTATATGAACCCATTACTTATATCCGAGTCATCATCCAGCCACATGGTAAGTTCAGCACCCATTGGCCAGCTAAGAGCAACTACATCATCATTGTCAATCACGGCTGCAACCCATGGTGGTTCAGTCAGCTCAGCAACCGTGGCATCGTTGTCCTCGTCGAACAACATGGCTTGTGGATTCAATCCCTCATACAAGTCAACGCCTATTGTGCCAAAATCAGCCGTCCAGTTTCCGCCTATGGCTTGCACATACATTTCGTTATGTTGGTTAGTATCTCCGTCATGCACATGCACATTCAACCATGCACCCGCAAGCGCGGTGCCTTGCACTACGTCCAGATCCACATCGAACACATCCAAACTGATGTTTTCTAGTGTGAGCTCTTTTACCAAACCGCTCGTGTCATCGCTCACCCGAATGAACGTACCTGGCTGCAAGTTGATACCTTCTTGCCCATCGAGCCAACCCATCCCGCCCCCGTCAGTTGAGACAGCTTCAGTAAATAATTGGCTGCCGCCATCAGACTCGTAGATTTCTATAGTTGCGGAGGAGTTAGGTGTAAAGCTACCCACTTGGATCCAATTGTGGGTCAGATTCCCTTGAATACTGGGTGGCTG
>CBDAFG010000097.1:0-24593 GCA_965195205.1 uncultured Pelolinea sp.
GTGAGAACTTCCATTGCTGCTTGAAACTTGAATCGGGCTGTATATCTTTTTGCCATCTTATGCTCCTCATTTCTTATCTTATCTGTTTTTGAGGAGATTTCACACATTTGCGAGTGGTACTAATTTTGGGGTGCAGCACCATCTTAGGCCACTCAATGCCAAGTGTAACACTCAATATTTATTCCCATTGTGTTTCTGAAATGCAGTGCAAAGCCGCAGAGGTTATGGAAGAAATCACGTCACCAATCGCTATTGAAATGGTTGAAATAGTATCCAAAACTGGGGGAGATAACTAGTTCGTGGAATTTCTACGAATCTGGTTGCACCGGGTTGCACCCGGAAACAACAATGAATTTGCCAATAATCTAAAATACCCCCATATATAGGGGTATAACAGCTAAAATAGGGCGTAAAAGGCGCCCCCGGCGCGACTCGAACGCGCAACCTACTGATTCGAAGTCAGGTACTCTATCCATTGAGCTACGAGGGCGTTAGAAAAATTATACTCCATCAGTCGTACCTTGCTCCCGATTTCTCACAACAGACTGCGCGTTCGAGTCTCCTCGTGTCAAACGGGTAGAAATCCCTAATTGTTTATAAAGAAATTGAATACTTGATGAAATTTCAATACCTAAATTTAAATCATATAGACGATCAAAAAATAGAGCAGTCCTACCAAATTCTTCCTAAATCAATACAACTTGAATTTGATTCCCGACTAAAATCAAGGCTATAACATTCTCCATTTAAATCAGCTATGCTGACTGATGGAGAAAATCCTACCCACCCTCCGTTTACATTGGTTTGTTCAAGTTTTGAAGCCAGCGAAAATCCTAAAGAATTTTCCGGGAAGGATTGGCTGGTATATCCATTGATATTCACCATGACTTTGTTGGGTACTTGATAGGTCTGAAAAAAATATTTTGTCGAAAAAACAGGCTCATAATCCAACACATCATAACTTTGAAAAATAATTGGATATTCTGGATGGGAAGCAACCTCATTTTTAATTTGATTGATATGTTGAGTAAAAAGTGTTGTTCGTTGGGCATTGTTCCGAGCATACTCTTTTGATTCGAAAAAATAATTATTTTGAATAATGATAACAACGAAAAATAAACAATACCCACATATAAAAATTGGGATGAGTAATTTGTTTGCATTCATCTCTTTAAATAACCTCAAACATGCGGTGATTAAAATTATCAAAGTAAACATCTCGGCTAACTTGCCGGGGAAATCATAGCGCAATCCTGTAGGCCAACCCTGTGCATAAAAAACTCTTTGTGACAAGAAAATGAGATAAACGCATCCCATGTAAACAACGCACTGTATCAGGATTTTCCGTACATTGTTTTTCGTTTGTTTGGTTTTGTTCTTTTGAAAAATAATAATGATCGATAATCCAAATACAATGATCGCATACGAAATAGCAATCATTAGAACAGTAAGAGAATAATATTTGATTATGGAAAACGGTAAGGTTCGAATTTCATTAATGAGCAGTGTTGATATGGATGTGACTGATATATCGGTTGCATAGATATCACGCCCGCCCCTATTAGAAATTCCTGTAAAAACAGCAACGACGACGAGGGCACAAAATAATAAAGTGATAACGCTAAAAAAAGATTGCGATATGGTGAGCTGTTTTCTTAAAATCGAATCTACAAGCATCCATAATATGGGTATTGCTAAAAGAACCATATTTTCTTTCGATCCGATTGCAATTACTGCCCCTAAAAATACACAAAACCAACTCAGTGTTGAGTTTTTAGATTTATTTTGTTTAAAATATCTAAATAGGCCAAGGCAAAATAACGATATTCCTAAGACGGCATATGTTTCAGCTGGACCTAACCTTGAAAAAACTTCAGCCCAATAATTAAATGACATGACTGCCAATATAAAAATAAAACCGCCAACAAAACCGATAATATCTTTCAATATTAACCAGAATGCAAAGATAAAAAATGAGCAGATCATCAACCGTAGAAAATAATAATATTGTGGATTATTCCCCCAAAGGGATGTTTCCAATAACCTTAGAAAATAGTAGGATGGCCTATATCGGGGTTTTCCACCAAAACCGCCCACCTCGGTATCTGATAACAGTTTGGCGGGGATTTCCTTTAGATCCAGGCGCCCATCGTGTCCAAGAAATGCCATAAATTCATGATCATCAATTATCCACCACTGCGCGTTTAAATTTTCGCCGAATATATAAAAACTAACCATTATGGAAAGACCTAATATAAGGAAAAGTTTGAACCATTTCTTATGAGACATCTCTTTTATCCTGAAAAACAATTTCCACAAAGCGGATATTATTTTTCTATCAAAAAATGGCTGAATTAACATAATAATTTTTGGGAAAAACAGTTCAAATTGGCTTATGACAAAATAGAATCCTACTGAGAAAAAGCAGGTATATATTAATACAATTCCAAATTTAATCAGAAGGTTTCTTTCTGAAAATATCTCGTTAAAAAAGAGAGGGGTTAGATAATCATTCGCCAACCAGGATGTGATAAAACCAAAATGAACAGACAGAAAAAACTTTGGTAAAGAGAAGTCATTATTAAATTTTCTTAAACAGTTATTAAATGCTTTCTTTATTTTATTCATTGCCCCTTGGCGTCAATACTTTTATTAGAAGAGCCGTGTTCGGTTTACTCTCCTAGATTAGAAAATAGATCTACAGATATTATTATCATTATATATTGATACTAATATAATGGGTTGTTTAAAATTATCTTTCGAAAGATATAGGTAGAAAAACTAATTTCTTTTATAAATCATGTAACCAGGGTCGAACCGTAGCTTTTGAAATATGCAGTTGATCAGAACAATTTGAAATAGACTTACCAGAAAGGTTGGATTACCATTTGCGTGCCACACCGGGTGCAGATCGTGTGCAATTCAAATAATTTCAGCTTTAACCACCTTGATTTTTCTCGGAAAGAACATATCATTTATTATAGATTATCATTTTAACAAGGATAAAGGAATTGAGGGCTAGAAGAAATTGATAACCCCCATATATCGCTAATTATCAACTGGTTCTTACTTGGATAAAGGTTATGATTATTTTTAAATTAGCCAAATTTAACCAAAAAAACACAAATTTTCAAGTGTGGAAAGGAGAGAAGAGTTTTTAGGATTCGAAGTCAGGTACTCTATCCATTGAGGTACGAGGGCGTTAGAAAAATTATACTCTAACATCAGCTTGATATTGAACGATTAAAATTTAACGGAATCACCGCGCAACAAATACAAGCAAATAAAATGTTGTATACTGGGTATAGTAGATATACTCGAAAAGGGCAAATCTGCTGAAAGGCAGGGACGCAAAGCCATGGGTCTAAAGCAGCGAAGACGCTGCCAGGATAACTAGGTTGTCGGGTCTTTTGTGTTAAACCCTCCTTCATTTGAGTGAAAGAAATATTTGGAGGTGAAGCATGTTTAAGAATAAAAGGAAATGGCTAGGTGTTGTGCTGGCATTGGTGATGGTCTTGGTTTTTACCACACCAATTTTTGCGGAAGGTGAGATGGATCCGGTAGAACCACCGGATGGAGTTGAAGAGACTTCCAGTTTCTTTAATCACCCAATCGTCAAATGGATTGCGAAGTTCTTATTCAAACCATTTGTAGTAGGAGAAGAAGATCCGGGACTAGAAGGGGGCGGTGTCGATTTGCCCGGGGAAGAACCTCCTCCCGCTGAGGGGCCATTGAGCGGCGGTGGTTTGGTGGAAGGGACACCAGAACCAGAACTTATACCTGTAATAGTTCAGGAAGAAACAGTTACAGCTATGCATGTAGGTGAGAATCTTGGATTTGGAGAAATCGTTAAATTGCTAGAGATAGTGGAAAATGCACAGGTGACATGCCTTGACATTGGGGAAAACTGTGAGGTTACGCTTAAAAGCTTAGTAGATGAATATGAAGGTGGTACCGGGATGGGTGAGTTGTTTGAAAAGTATGGTAAACCGGAGAACATGGGTGTGGGGCAGATTCGAAAGGATTTAGCCACAGAGAAATCGGATCCAAAGGAAAAGGAAAAAACAAATAACGGGAAAGCAAAAGGAAAAAACAAGTAACCTTCGTACCGTACATAATAGATAAGCGAATAGATGACAAACCTGCTGTCGGGCAGGTTTGCCTTTTTAAATAGAGATCATCATTAATAAATAAATAATTGTTAGTGATACCCCCATATCTGGTGGATGCCTAACCTTAAAATTCCATATATGCTACTTGACAAATCGTAAAAATATTGGATAATCATTATACGTAAGACTCGATAAAGGCAAACCAACCGAAAGGGAGGGGCGCAAAGCTGTGGGTCTAAAGTTGATGAAAATCAACAATGACTGCCAAGCCGCCGAAAGTCTAATTGTTTTATTAAAACAAGAAGACCACTAATAAACAGAATATATCAAAAGTTGAAGGCGGATTTGGTAAATGACCATATTCGCTTTTTCTTTGTCGCGTAAACGGTAGATTGGGCAGTACTATAATATTGCTTCTGATAACCTACATAGGCGGCGGCGATCAGATCAAATAAAAAGTACTGCCCACTATATATTTAATTGCACCAAGAAAATTTAGAAGGGTTTTATGGGTGCGAATGATTCCATTACTTAACCTATAAAATGATCACAATAGCGGCGGTGCTGTTGTTGATGATGATAAATAAAATTCCCTAAATTTTATTTATTAAATTTATTGATGTACTAAAAGATAGATATGCTGACTGTGTCTGGCTTGTAGATATCCAGGATTATTCGGATGGTTGTTGTCTTCCCGGCACCATTCGGTCTTAAAAAATCCAGTATCTCTCCTCCTGATAATGCGAAACTCAAATCTTGGACTGTATGAATGCTTCCAAAACTTTTCGCGATATGGTTAACATTGATTGTGGGTATATTGTGCTCCAATTATTTAAATATCTTTAGAAAAATTTACACAAACAAAGACCAAAGCGAACTTATAATATTAGTTTGAATGAAGGAGAACAGATTATGTCAATGACTTCCCGCGAGAGAGTGTTAGCTGTCTTGAATCATGAAGTTCCAGATCGGGTGCCTATCATTTTAGGGGTTAGTAATGCCACCGGTGTTAAGATGACGCCGTATAAAGGGCTTAAAGAGGTATTGAGCATTTCAGCGCCGGATGATTATCTATATGACTGGCCCGAACTTGGATCGGCAAAAATTGACGAAGAGACCATGCAGCGGCTGCATAGTGATGTGCGCGGGGTATTGGATAGGTTTCCGAAAAAAGTAAATGAGCGCAACAGCAAACGCGAAGCCCACTCTCCCTGCATCGATGATTGGGGCACTGGCCAGATCGAAATTGGGCCTGGTGTTTGGTTTCCTGGGTACCATCCCCTCGCAGACGCGATAACTGTGGAACAATTGGAGAATTATCAGGACTGGCCTGATATGGATGACCCCTCTCGGTTCATCCATGTGGCAGGTGAAGCAAAAAAACTGGCCGAGGAGAATGAATATGCTATCATGGCAACACCCTGGTTGATGTTCCCATTTGAGCGGGCGTTTGCCATGCAGGGTATGGATAAATTTCTTTTGAATATGGCCATGTATCCTGATTTTGCGGAAGCCTTATTGCGGAAAAATCTCTCCCTATG
This sequence comes from uncultured Pelolinea sp., assembly GCA_965195205.1. Lineage (GTDB taxonomy): Bacteria > Chloroflexota > Anaerolineae > Anaerolineales > Anaerolineaceae > Pelolinea. Next base: position 5,654 of record CBDAFG010000097.1, read on the forward strand.
CAAACAATTGATGGGGAATTTCTTGACTGAGATCGGAGAAAATATTGATATCATCAAGATAGGCGATGATCTCGGAACGCAGGACCGTTTGATGATTTCCCCAAAGATGTATCGGAAACTGCTTAAGCCGATTCATGCAGAGTTGATCCAGCATATCAAGAAATTTACAAAAGCAAAGATATTTTTTCACACTGATGGAGACGTGTTTGATTTGATCGATGATTTCATCGAAATTGGCGTGGACATTCTTAACCCCATCCAGACCTCCGCTGGAAAAATGGCAAATTTGGAGGAACTGAAAACGCGTTATGGAAAAGACCTGATCTTTTGTGGGGCTGTTGATACACAACATGTTCTGCCGCACGGCACCCCGGAAGAGGTGCGCCAGGAAATGAGACGCGTTATCAATATTCTCGGTAGGGATGGTGGTTATATGGTTGCCTCTGTTCATACCATCATGCACGAAGTACCTCCGGAAAATATCCTGGCCATGGTTGATGCGGTTGAGGAATTTGGTCATTATCCATTGAAAGGATGATCTCCAAAGAATTAATCATTTCATGGATGTGTTTTTGTATTTTTTACTGATCTATTTCTATAAGGAGCATTTATGAGTAAGAAATATCAATCATGTTTAGATAAACTTAAATCTCTATACAGATACCCGGAAAATACTGCCCTTTCGCCCTATGAAAGAGTAGAAAAAACTATTGCAAGAGAAAAGCTGGACCGCACCCCCTTTGATTACTGGGCAGTTGAGGAGATGACTGCCGAATCGTTAACCCGGATTATATTGGACCTGCCCGTGAAGTTCTTTTGGATGGTACCTATTTCGATGTGTTCGGTACACACAGGAAAAAAGTCACCAATGAGTTTTCAACATACGATGAATATGCCAACTTCCCGCTGGCAGAGATGGATACAACATCTCAGATAGAATCCTACTCGAGATGGCCTGACCAATCGAACTGGGATTGGAGCACGCTGCCCAGGATAATAAATGAGGTTAATCAGGATGTGCGCTACCATATTCGCTATGATATCGGCGGTATTTTTGAAACTGCATGGGGTTTATATGGGATGGATAAATTTCTAATCGACATGATACAAAAACCTGACATTCCTCTCGCAATCATGGATTGTGTGACGAACATCCTGATTGGTAATTTCAGACAAGTAATGAAGCATGCTGAGGGGTTGGTGGACATGGTGTACACGTATGATGATGTGGCTATCCAGAACGGTTTATTAATGTCTGAAAAAATGTGGCGGAAAAACATTCTGCCGTTTCATCAAAAACTGAATCGCCAGATCAAACAATATGACGTGAAAATTTTATATCATTCTTGTGGGGCTGTTTTTGATCTCATTGATCCGATTATCGATGAAATGCAGATTGACATGCTTAATCCGCTTCAGCCGCGGGCGGCAAAGATGGATATGCAAAATATCAAGGATCAGTTTGGTGGAAAAGTGGCTTTTCATGGCGCGATCGATATTCAACATACGATGCCTTTTGGTACACCTGCTGAAGTTGAGAATGAAGTCAAAGAAAGATGCCGGATTCTTGGGAAAGGAGGCGGATATGTCTGTACCACAGCTCATTATATCCAGGCGGATACGCCCATTGAGAATATCCTGGCAATGTATTCAACTGATCGAACAGTAGGCTAGGTCATATTCCAGACGAGACTTTTTTATTTTCCCTGGGTTCATCAAAGACAAACATGGCGAGGATGAAAGCGGTGAATGCCGCCCCGCAAATCATGAGAAATAAATATGGATAGCCCAAACTGTCTATGATTTTCCCTCCCAGGATGGGTGCTAGCGCTGTTATCGGTGCGATCAAGGAGTTGGATAAGCCGATAAAAAGACTGGTCTCTTCAGGTGGTGCGATCTCAAATATCAAATTGGGATGGCTGATGTAAATAGCAGAATAAATGCTGCCGATAAACCCGGAAATAGCAAGAAATCCAAGAGGATGGTTGACGGTCAATGCGAACAACCCTTCCAAAAAAAGCAAAATACTCCCAATTATTAAGATTTTTTTATAACCAAATTTATCCCCAACAAAACCCCATAGTATACCGCTCAGGCTTTGTGAGAGCAGAATAGCCATTGTGAAGATACCCAGCATACTGTCTGAAAGATCGAATACTTGAATAGCATAGATGGTGAAAAATGCATGCCCCATGGTTGCTAATCCGATTAATTGGCGTGTTAACACATATTTCCCTAAAATTTTGATTCCTGCGGATGATTACCGGGATGTTCTTGATGAATGCGCTAATATTCTTTTTCTCGGGCTGGATAGGAAACTCTGTTTCTTTGAAATTGCTGATGATGATTGGGGATATAAAGGAAAAAGCAAAACTTACCCAGAATATCGCACGAAAATTCTCTGGAAAACCACGGGATGCTAGTAATTTTGTTGCAACTAATGAAGCAACAAGCCCGATCACGCCCCCTAATGCTTGATTTATCCCATAGAATAACCCTCGTTTCTTATAGATCGCTTTGCTTACAAAATCCGAGTAAGCAGGCATGATTAATCCCATCATCGATGAATACAATGAATATGCGAGGAAGAAGAATAGGATCACAGTACTGTTAGAGAATCTTGAAGTCATTTGAGCAGAGACAGCGATCAAGAAAATCCCAACTCGCTCCGAAATGGCAATAATTAAAATGAACTTTTTTCTTTTAGGTGTATTCTGGTTGATATAAGCGCTGATTATTTGGAGTAGAAAATACCCAAGATAAAAAATTGCAGGGATCAAGCCGATAAGCATGGAATTTGAAGTCAGGTTACTCAGGTACGCTGGCAGAACTGTATCTTGTGAAAGCAGGGCGGTTGAAAAGGTAAAAAAGGCCGAATCAAGAGCAATGAGGATGAAATTCCTTTTGAAATGCTTCTCAACTTGCCTGGCGTATTCAGGAAAATCTCTGGTAATTGTTTCTAAATCTCGTACGGCCATAGTGGTTTGTTACCCTTTCAAAAAAAGATGACGCTTCGAAAGCGTCATCTTTGACTTTTTTATCTTGTTGTTCTCTATTTTAGATCATTCTCAATTAATATTTTCAATCCTTCTATTGCGGTTGAGATTGCGCGGTGAACATCAAACAGCTTGTGAAATTTTGCAAACTCCTCTTCTGTTTGTGGTTGAGTATCTGCGCTTCCTGCCATCAGCATCACACCGCCAGCCCGCTTTCGATGGATACTGGAGATTATGAATAGTACGGATGATTCCATCTCCGAACACACAGCACCACCATCTACCCATGCTTTCCAGCGGTTTTTCAAATGGTCCGCCATTGGCATTCTTTCCGATTCAACCTCGCCATAGAAAGAATCTTTTGATTGGGTAATGCCCAATCTGTAGGGCACCTTAGCGCGGATGGCGCCTTCTTTGAGCGCTTGAATAACGTCAATATCTGCTACGGCAGGGAATTCAATCGGCATATAATGCAGCGAAGTTCCCTCGTCTCGTATTGCTCCAGTCACAATAGCTACTTCTCCCACTTTCGTGCCCGGTTGAATTCCGCCGGATGTGCCGACCCTGATGAATGTGTCAGCGCCGATGGCGATCAATTCTTCTACTGCGATCGCTGTGGAAGGGCATCCGATCCCGGTAGATGTCACCGCAACTTTTTGTCCGAGCAGTTTTCCGGTATAAGTAACATATTCGCGATTCTGTACAATGAATTTTGGTTCATCAAAGTATTCTGCCATCATTTCGCATCTGCCGGGGTCACCGGGCAACAGGACATATCGGCCAACATCCCCTTTATGTAAATGTATGTGATGTTGGGCGCCTTGTTTTGTTTTTCTAACAGCCATTGAGAGGTCCTTTATTTGGTTTTTTTATCCAGTTTAATCAAGATTTTGAGAGCTTCGATTGACACTGCCATAAGGTCATCCAGTTCTTCAACAACACCCACATTGGGGTCATCGCTCTCCTGATTGGCTGCTACCAGCATAATGCCGCCGGTGCGCTTGCGGTAGATATTGCCGAGAATGAACAATGTCGCTGCTTCCATTTCGGAGCAGATAGCACCGCCCATCTTCCATGCTTTCCACCGTTGTAACAAATGGTCGGCAACAGGCATTCTTTCTGGTTCATGCTGACCGTAGAAGGAATCTTTAGACTGAGTGATGCCAACCCGGTATGGAACGTTCAGGTTGACAGCAGCTTGTTTAAGTGCTTGTGTAACAGTGATATCGGCCACAGCAGGAAACTCGGGCGGCAAATATGCCATTGAAGTTCCCTCATCACGAATGGCAGCCAAACAGATTGCTAATTCTCCGGGAACTTGTTCGGGCTGCATACCACCGGAAGTGCCAACCCGGATAAATGTGTCTGCGCCGATGGCGATCAATTCTTCCACGGCGATTGCTGTGGATGGTCCGCCAATCCCAGTGGATGTGACAGATACTTTTTCACCTAATAATGTGCCTGTGAATGTGCGGTATTCACGATTGCTCGCTATCAATTTTGAATTATCAAAAAGCTTAGCGATATGGTCGGTTCTGCCGGGATCTCCGGGGAGAAAAACATACCGTCCCACATCCCCCTTTTTCATTTGAATATGATACTTTACTTCAGGAAATTCAACTTTACCCATTTAAAACCTCCTAATCAAGATAATGTGAAGTTAGTCCATGAAACTTTTTTTCAGTGATTATAATCGTCTGAAACAAATTTCTTGTTCCCTGAATAGAATGCGGTGGAAAATAAAAAGTCCCAATCTCTGTTATTGATGGTTAATTTATTTCCGCTTCTCCTTTTGTGACACCAGCGATACTGATCAAAGCCAATGCCAGGAAGATTGGGCTGATTAGCATGAGCAAACTGTATGCGCCGCCGCTGAATTGGATGATTAAGCCATATACGATTGGGCCAAGGATGGCCGCCAGTGTGGCGAAAAAGTAATACAGACCCGTATAAGTTCCCACGCGTTCAGATTCGGTCATATCCACAACCATCGGCAGTGAATTGACATTGATTGAAGCCCAGCCGATACCGGCGGCCATCAATATGATGCCGATCACAGGAATTTTTCCGAGTACTGGTAATTCTGCGATTAAAATGTTCAAGGTATCGATTGGCAGGAAGAACATCAGTGCAATACACACAGCCATCAACAGAATGCCTGCCATAATCGTTTTGCGCCTGCCTACTGCTGCGCCAATGTATCCGGCGGGCAGGGAGAAAAGAACGAATAGCAGGGATAACTGCCCTAACAGGCGGGCCGCATCTGATTCTGGGATTCCGAGGTGGTTCTTCCCATACAATGTGAAGAATGCTTCGATCCCGTTGTAGGCGATGAACCAGAAGAATATTGCCAGTAAAATCCTAACAGCGCTCTTATCCTCATCCTGAAGGATCATCTGGATGCTGTCTTTAAAACCAGGGGTTTCTCCTGAAGATTCAGTGTACTCCTTTGGTTCTTTAATAAAAATGAGCACCAGGATCGCGGAAAGTGCTACCAGGACTGCACCCAGCCAGAAAGGATAATTGGGGTTCTTCTCATATAAAGCGGCCCCTCCAAGAAATGCGATGATGGCACCAATTCCTCCCATGAAGTTAATGATACCGTTTGCCTGGGAACGGTATTTGGAGGGAGTGATATCCGGCATCAGTGCCACAATAGGTGTGCGCCAAATAGCCATGCTTAGAAGAAGCAGAGTCGACGCCAGGAAAAAAACGAATAAGGATTGAGAGATAGGGAGCAGGATGAAGGCTGCCGCTCCAATTGGAGCACCAACCAGGATGAATGGCATCCGGCGTCCGATCCGCGTTCGCAGACGGTCTGACCACGCGCCAACGGCTGGCTGGATGAACATTGCGGCTATATTATCCAGTGTCATAAAAAATCCGATAAAACCGGCTGCCATGAGGAACCGATCTGCCAGAAAAATAGGCACAAACGCGTTATAAACACTCCAGATAACGCTGACACCAAAGAACCCCAAACCCAATAGAAATGTCTTGCCGATGTTGAATTTCATTTTTCACCTCTTATAATGGTAGTTATGGTTGCAGGAAGGTTAATTTCCTGCTCATGCATGATTTCCTTTATTATTTCGATATCAACGGCATCAGGGTTGATCAGTTCTGCCAGATCCGGCCTTTTTTGCAGTGTGCGTATCCATGCTTGTTTCCGCCGCCATCGATCGACTGCTTGGTGGTTGCCAGAAGTCAAGATATCTGGTACTTCCCAATCCCTGTAAACGGCGGGACGCGTGTAGTGTGGGTATTCCAGTAATCCGCTGGCGAAGGAATCATCTGCCGCACCATTGGGAGCGCCTAAAGCTCCCGGCAGTAGTCTGGTGACTGCTTCCATTAGAACCAATGCTGGAAGTTCTCCGCCGCTTAATACATAATCTCCGATTGAGATCTCATCGGTCACTAGGTTTTTTCTTACACGCTCGTCTACACCTTCATATCGTCCACACAAAATAATCATTGCCTCTGTGCCGGATAATTCAACGGCAGCTGCGTGGTTGAGCTGCCTACCTTGTGGTGTCATTAACACAACCGGACATTTTCCAGATTCTTGCTGGATGTCTTCTACGGCTGCAAAGAATGGCTCAGGTTTCATCACCATTCCGCCTCCGCCGCCAAAAGGTGTATCGTCAGTGGTATGGTGTTTGTCCACTGCCCAATTGCGGAGGTTATGCAGATTGATACTGATGATCTTGTTAGTGATTGCCCGCTCCATGATACTCGTTTGGATATAAGGCAATATCACTTGGGGAAATAATGTCAGTACATGAAAAAGCATGACTCATTCTATCTTAATTTGAATAAAAATATTCGCATCAATGGTAAATGATTAATAAGAGAAAAAGTTGATGAAATAATAACTTCTTGACGCATATTCCTCGCAGATGATAAGATAAACACATGCAAATTAAAAGCAGACGGTGGAATATGCGCCAGCCCAAGCGGCGCTCAAATCCGTTTAAAATTATTTTATTGGTAGTTGTTATTGCGTTCTTGGTGTATGTGAATATCACCATTGAGCCACTTACACCTACCCTTTTTCTGCCCTCACCGATGCCAACTACATCTCCAGAAACATACGTGGCGGAAGCGGTAGAGTTAGCTGCACAAGGAAAATATTCACTGGCGCTGCAGGCATATAATAAAGCTATTCTGGCGGATCCTCGGAATCCAACAAATTATGTTGCTTCTGCACGCTTAAATATCTATGGCGGAAAATATGATCAGGCGATTGAGAATGCCAGTAATGCCGTTCTGCTTGATCAAAACAACAGTATGGGGGAAGCTCTTAAGGGTTTTGCGCAGGGCATGCAGGGTGATTATCTGGATTCAGAAGCATCCCTGAATCGTGCGATTGAATTGGATCCTGGCAATTCAACTGCATATGCTTACTTATCTATCATTCTCTCCAATAAGATCCTGATAGGAGATGAAGTGCTTGGTGATTTAGATAAATCCATAGAGGCATCCCGCACTGCTGAATCCATTGCGTCCACCAGCTTAGAATCGCATTGGGCACGTGGGACCGTTTTAGAGATTACGGGTAATTACGATGAAGCGATCGGTGAATTGGAGAACGCAGTTGCGATAAACTCGAACATTGCTGAGCTGCATATCACACTTGGCAGAAATTATCGTTTCTTGGAAAAGTATGACCTTGCGGTGGAAGAATTCACCCGTGCTAATGCACTCAACCCAAGCGACTCACTACCTGAAACACTTATTTCCCGAACATATTCCAGTATCGGTGAATTTGGAAAAGCTATTCAATATGCGGAGCAAGCAGTTGCGGATGACCCGGAAGAACCTTATCTTTACGGGAACCTTGGTGTAATGTATAAGCAAAATTACGAATTCAGCCGTGCTATTCTAATGCTTGAATTAGCTGTCCGCGGTGGAATTACCCCAGAAGGAGTACTGGTAAAAGGTCTGCCCCTATCTTATGGACGTATCGTTGAGTATTATTACAATTATGGCCTTGCCCTTACAGAATTGGGTTATTGCGGTGAAGCGGTCGATATTGCTCAGTCAATCCTCCAGAGTATTAATGAGGATACGATCGCGATATATAACGCTAATTTTATTTTGGACCGTTGTTATCAAAAGATGAATGATCTTCAGCTTCACAAGTTACCAACACCAACAATGATCCCTACTTGGACACCGCAGCCTTCACCAACGCCCACGTTGGCACCAACTGTGGAACCAACCGCGACCATATTGCCTTAGTTTTTTAACATGTATATACCTGAAAGAAAACCGTTATTTCGAAAGAATGTGAAGAAAACAAATCCATATGGTGTTGCGGCAATGCTGGGTATCATTCTGGTCTTGGTGATCGTTTTGCGCAACCTTAATCAAGGAGAGATCACTCCTATGTTTATGCCAACACCAACCCCTACCCGCACACTAGATTCTTTCGCGGGGGAAGGGGAAGCTTATTTTGGTGCAGGTGACCTGGATAAATCAATTGAGGCATATCACCAAGCAGTTGCCCTGGATCCTGGGAATGCAGAGCTTCAGGCGGAATTGGCTAGGATCTTGGTGTACTCTTCCACATTGCTTAATATTGACCAGGAACGTATTGACCGCCTTGAGGAAGCTCTCATAACGATTAACAATGCTGTTGAGATCACCCCCGAAGACAGCATGGTTCATGCGATAAAAGCATTCGTTCTCGATTGGTTAGCAGGGAACAGTGTTACCCAGGCAGAAAATGAAACTTTATTGAATCAAGCTGAGCAGGAGGCGATCTACGCGATCCAAATGGATAACCAAAATATGCTTGCGCTGGCTTATTACGCTGAGATCCTTGTAGACCAGCAAAAATGGATTCAGGCAGAGCAAAATATCAACGAGGCGGCTGCGCGAGCGCCGGAATTAATGGATGTGCGCCGCATCAATGGATACGTGCAGGAATCTTTGGGAAACTATAGTTTAGCGATCAGTGAATATAAAGAAGCCATTCGTATTAACCCGAATTTGACCTTTATCTATTTGCGCATAGGAGCGAATTACCGAAAATTAAGCCAGTTTGATTCCGCACTGGAATATTTTGATAAAGCTGCTGTTATCAATGAACAGCTTGGTGTGCACGATTCAATCCCTTATTTTTCGATTGCCACTACATATACACAAATGGGAGAATTCTTTTCTGCAGGACTTAATGCTAGAAAAGGATTGAATTATGATCCGGATAATGCAGATGCCTTTGGAAGGTTGGGGATTGTCTATCACCGCTCTAGAAATTATGAGGGTGCAATTCTTGCGTTTAAGTGCTCTGTGCGGGGGTGTACCGCAGAAGAAGGTTGTGAGGTGCGCCAATGCAACCCGGAAACGGACACTATGGTTGCTGTTGAGGGCCTTCCTCTTACAGCAGGGACGGTAGATTATTACCTCACATACGGTGCTGTTTTGTCAGGTATGCATCGAACTTCCAATGGATTTTGTGAGGAGGGTATGGATATCTTGAGAATGGTAAAAGTGGATTACAGCGGAGACCCGATTATCATGCAGAACGTGGTGGAAAGTGAGACGATCTGCAATAGTTACGGCTATTATTAATTATTAAAGATTTATAAGATTACTGATAGATTCCTTGACTTATCTCTAAAATCCGATTAATATAAAATTATTAGCACTCACATGCGTTGAGTGCTAACATACTGAAAACTAATCTAACGGAGGATTACATGGCATTAAAACTAAAACCCTTAGGCAGCCGATTGGTTGTTGAACCTATCGAACAAGAAGATGTGACAGCATCTGGTCTCGTACTTCCAGAAACGGCGAAAGAAAAACCACAGCGAGCAACGGTGTTATCAACGGGCCCGGGTGATCGTGATGAATCAGGAGATCGCATAGCTTTAGATGTTAAGGTTGGCGACGTAGTTTTATTTGCTAAGTACTCTGGCACTGAGATCAAGGTTGAATCGAAAAAACTCTTGATCCTCAAGGAGTCAGATGTCTTAGCTATCGTTGAAGCATAATTCATTAAAAAAATCGGAAATAAAATAGAAGGAGTTACATATGGCAGCTAAACAATTAGTATTTGGAGAGGAAGCACGCAGGAAACTGCGAGATGGTATTGATGTTCTGGCAGAGGCTGTTGCTACGACATTAGGGCCCAAGGGACGTAATGTAGCCTTGGACCGCAAATTTGGTTCCCCCACTATCACTCACGATGGTGTTACTGTTGCTAAAGAAATTGAATTGGAAGATCCCTTTGAGAATATGGGTGTACAACTGCTTAAAGAAGCAGCTACCAAAACCAATGATATTGCTGGTGACGGCACCACTACATCCACCGTTTTAGCACATGCGATGGTGACAGAAGGCCTTAAGACATTGGCAGCTGGCTCTAATCCTATGATGCTTAAACGTGGTATTGAAGCCGCTTCAAAAAAGGTTGCGGACTCAATCAAGAGTCAATCGGTTGAAATTTCCACCAAAGAGGAAATAGCCAGCGTTGCAACCATTTCAGCTCAGGATACCATTATTGGTGATCTGATCGCAGAAGTGATGGACAAGGTTGGTAAAGACGGCGTTATCACCGTTGAAGAATCCAAGGGACTTGAATTCGAGCAGGAATATGTGGAAGGTATGCAGTTTGATCGTGGATATATTTCACCATATTTCATTACCAATTCTGAACAGATGGAAGCAGTGATCGAAAATCCTTACATTTTAGTTTATGATAAGAAAATCTCAGCAGCACAGCAGGATTTGATTCCTTTGTTGGAAAAAATGATGCAAATTGGCAAACGCGATCTAGTTATTCTTGCAGAAGATATTGACGGTGAAGCATTAGCAACGCTTGTGCTCAATAAATTACGCGGTACGTTGAATGTGTTGGCTGTCAAAGCCCCTGGTTTTGGCGACCGCCGCAAGGCAATGCTGCAGGACATCGCTGTCTTGACAGGTGCGACCGTTATCTCCGAAGAAACTGGACGCAAGCTTGAAACTGCCGAAGTCACCGATCTGGGCCGTGCAGAAAAAATTGTGGCTGACAAAGATAACACAACCGTTGTTGGCGGTAAGGGTGAGTCGAAGGCTATCAAAGGCCGTATTGACCAGATCCGTGTTGAAATTGACAAGACCACAAGTGATTACGACAGTGAGAAATTGCAGGAACGGTTGGCCAAGCTCTCTGGCGGTGTAGCCATCATTCGTGTTGGCGCAGCCACTGAAACAGAGCTGAAAGAAAAGAAACATCGTGTAGAAGATGCACTTTCCGCGACTCGCGCGGCTGTTGAAGAAGGTATTGTCCCAGGTGGTGGCGTGGCCCTTCTAAATGCGATGAAAAAGATTGTTGGCATGAAACTTGATAGTGACGATGCGACCACAGGCGTGAACATTGTTCGTAAAGCACTGGAAGCCCCCATGCGTCGTATTGCTGAGAATGCCGGATTCGATGGTTCCGTGGTTGTCGAGAATGTTCGACAAGCTCAAATCAAAGAAGAAAATACCAATTTTGGTTTCGACATCCTCAAGGAAAAATATGAAGATATGGTCAAAGGCGGCGTGATTGATCCCGCCAAAGTGACCCGTGGCGCTCTGGAAAATGCAACATCCATCGCGGCGATGATTCTAACTACCGAAGCGTTGATCACTGACGTGCCGGACGAGAATCCCCCAGCGGCTATGGGAGCTCCCCAAATGCCAGGTTACTAAACCAAGCATAATTAAACAGGCCGTTCATGAACGGCCTGTTTTTGTTTATCTGAGGTGGATACGTTATAATTTTCCCGTGATAATTAAGAAGAAGAATTTTTTTACCGTCGCTTTATTAGTTGTGCTTTACCTGTTTCCCTCTTGCTCGTCCGGTCAGGAGAGTGCTCCGGTTGATACAGCCAGCCCAACCCCTACCGAAGCTCCCCTCGCCGCCAGGGTAAATGGTGAAGGGATTTCGTTGGCGGAATATGAAGCGGAGCTAAAACGCTATCAGTCGGGTTTAGAACAGTTAGGAGAGCAGTACAATTCTGAACAGGCCAAGCAGGAGGTCATGGATGATCTTATTGTCCAAACCTTATTTGCCCAGGCTGCTACTGCTCAGAAATATTTTGTTGATGAGGTGGATCTGCAGGTGAAAATTGATCAGTATGCGGAAGCTGCCGGGGGGCAGGATGCTTTGCAAACATGGATTATCGAAAATTTCTATGATTCGGAAAGTTTCCGTGCGGCGGTATCACGGGATATGGCTGTAGTTTGGATGCGCAATTACCTTATTGCACAAGTACCGCAGAAGACAGAACAGATTCATGCCCGCCAGATTCTTGTGAATGGTGAGAACGAAGCCATCGGTATCCAACGTCAGTTAGAGGTGGGTACATCATTTAAATCACTCGCGTTCTCATATGATCCGCTCACTGGAGGCGAACTGGGATGGTTTCCTCGCGGTTACTTGCTCCAATCGGAGGTTGAAAACATTGCTTTCTCACTACAGGCGGGTCAATACAGCGGGATAATACCAACTATTTATGGTTTCCACATCGTGGAAGTGATTGAAGTAGATCCTCTGCGCCTTTTATCAAAAGATGCGCTGCATTTTATGCAACACCAAGCACTGGAAGATTGGTTGAATACGCAAATTGAACAAAGTGCGATAGAAATTTTGATCCCTTGAAATTACTGCCGACTGCGTATTTCTATCCATTCCGAAGTTGACAAGGCCTTTCCTATCTGTGATGCGGGGAAATCGAGTATTTTTCCATTTTTAAAGAAATCAAAATCAAACTGTGTCATTTCGCCGCTTTTTAAATTGGGTACAGGCATCAATCGTGCGGTGAGAGGTTTGTTCAACCGAAGAGATAATGCAGCGATATCCATCAGCAGCGGTTCAATTTCATCAACCGTAATATCTCCAGGCAGTGGTACGGTATCTAAGCCAGTTCCGCATACAGCAGAATACATCAGCAGGTCTTTTATGGAAAAGCTGCCTTCCACGCTGCGGGCAGCCAATACGCTGTCCTCTAAAACCGGAAGCATTAATCCATTAAAACCGACTTTCAACCATTTTCCTCTGTCCAGTGTTTCAGCCAGGATTGCCGCGGCGGATAAGGAGCCCATCATACCGATCCGATCAACACCCAGGGTTTCCATTGCCAGAGCCAGCGAACACCAATCTTCAGGGAAAGGCGCGAGGGAAAAATCAAACCCTTTAAAGGGTAATTCCCATTGTAAATTCATTTGACGGATGACTGAGGTTAGTTCTTCTGCTGCCTGGTGCATTTCAGCAAGCATTTTTCTTTTTCCCTCGGCAATTGTTTTCGCGGAATCGAAAGCATCGATTGCTGCATCAGCCGCTTCAATCGCTAAAGCAAACGCGGGCTGGGTTCTGTAGCTATAAGCTGCTGGAAAGAAGGGGGTAAATGGTTTTACATTGCTCATGGCACAAAATCTCAGGTTGGTAAACCCATCCGGGGTGATAGAGGATGCCTGCGTGATGATAGATGCGCATGCCTTAACTGCCGCGGTTGAAATTCCCCTGTGCTGATGGGTGAGTATTCCCGTTAAAAAAGTGTTGCGTGTAGCAGATAGTATCTTTGGGACGAGCTTAAATTCATCTGGGTGGTTGATGCGAGCAGGTCCTACTGAGATGTAATTAAACCCATGATCGCATGCTGTCGTTTCTATCGCTTGAATTATTTCAACTGCCGTTTCTGGTGTTGTATATATTCCAAAAGGCACGGTAGCTAAACGAGTGGTTTGTACATCCCAGCCAATAGAAGTGAATTGGTTTTTCAACTCCTCGATTTGTTGTGCTAAGCCCGGGATAGCTTTGGATGGTTGACTGCCTGGGTGATAAAAACAGGTGATTGAGCGTATTTTCATTTGTTTATCCTTTGGCGATTTATTTCATATAGTAAAATGCTGGCTGCAATAGCTGCATTAAATGATTCCATTTGTGATCCCATCGGGATAGAAATGCTTTCGTCCGCGATCTCGTGTATATTATCGCTGATCCCTTCTGTTTCGCCGCCTATTACGATACAAACTGGTTTAGAGAGATCAGTCTTCCAGCAGATCAAAGAGCTTTTGGAGTCAGTCAGCAGAATTGATAATTCAATCTCGTTTGACCTTTTACAGAATTTATGAATGTCCTGCGCATTCATAATTCGGATCGGGAGGTGAAATTGTGCACCCATTGCCGCGCGCATAACCTTTGGAGAAAAAGGATCGGTTGTACCAGGTGTGAGCAGGATAGCCCTGACACCCATTGCCGCAGCAGACCGTAGGATTGTTCCCATATTGCCGGGGTCGCGAATTCTGTCCAGTACAATCACAAGGTCAACCTTTTTCAGCAAAGGAATCTCTGGGTAAGGTGCTGCTATTAAAATACCTTGAGATGTTTTCGTATCTGAAATTCTGTCCATAAGATCCGAGCTGACCTCTTCTGTGTCACAGGATAACGCTTGGATTTGGCGAACGACCTTTTTTCCGCGTTCCGAAATGTGATCGCTGTATAAGCAGAAATTAATGGATGCGTTTGCTGCCAGAGCCTCTTCTGCCAGCCGCACCCCTTCAACAACCATTGTGCGCGTCCGCTCGCGGTGTTTTTTTGCGCCTAATAATTCCCGCGCAATTTTTATTTTTGTGTTTTGTACTGATGTGATCATGATTACCTGTTGTTTTTGAAATAATTATCAAAGCTGATTATGAAAGTGTTTAGTGTCCTAGGATTGAAGAGAACAAGGATGATTTTTTGAATGGATTGGCTTTGATTGTTGTTACTATATGCAGATATTTCCTCCATGAAAATATCTGCCGCACGGTCAGTTGGAAACCCGAAAATACCAGTTGAAATAGCAGGAAAGCTGATCGATTTAGCATGAAGGTCATTTGCTAACACAAGGCTGCTGTGGATCGCCTGCACTAATTTTCTGTCCTCATTCCCTTCTCCCCATACTGGTCTGACGGTGTGGATGACAAATTTGCAATTTATTTTACCAGCCGAGGTGAATGCGGGTTGGCTGTGGCTGATCGGTCCATGTACCTCTATCCACTTACTGCTCTCTTCCTGAATGATCTGTCCGCCACGCTTTACGATTGCTGCTGCCACGCCGCCTCCGTGAGCCAGGTTTTTATTAGCAGCGTTCACAATCACATCAGTACCCATCCGGGTAATGTCTCCAGCATGAATTTCAAGGCTTATTTCCGAAGGAAATGTAATTATTCTTATCTGATCGGAAGTGCTGTTCTCCATATACATATTCTAACAAAAATAAAACAGGGCAGTTATCATAACTGCCCTGTAAGGTGATAAAAAATTTATGAAATCTTTAAATTGCTGCTTTTGCTTTTTCTACCACACTTGAAAATGCTTTCGGGTCGCGAACGGCGAGGTCCGCTAACATCTTACGGTTCAGTTGGATATTAGCAATTTTCATGGCGTAGATAAATTTGCTATAGCTGAGCCCATTGGCGCGGGCTGCCGCATTGATGCGCGTGATCCAAAGTCTGCGCAGGTCTCGTTTGCGGGTACGGCGGTCGCGGTATGCGTACCATAGGCTTTTTAGCATGGTCTCATTCGCGCGTTTAAATAATCGGTGGCGCGTTCCTAAATTGCCTTTGTTGTGAGCTATTACTTTTTTGTGACGCCGACGAGTTACGGTACCACCTTTTACACGTGTCATGGTTCTCTCCTCTGCAGACCCCTGGGCGCCGGTTGTTAAACCAGTTGTGAGCACCCAACGGACGCAACTATATAATATTATTTATTTTTACTAATATACGGCATCAATTTCTTGATGCGCTTCTGGAAACCTTTTCCTTCAACTACTACTGTTTCATCCAGCATACCTTTTGCTCGCTTGGATCGATTGCGGCGCAGGTGCCCTTTTCCGCCTTTTGAGCGGACTAGTTTACCGGAACCGGTGGCACGAAAGCGTTTGGAAGTCGCTTTATGTGTCTTTAATTTGGTTTTCCCTTTTTTCTTCTTCTTTGGCACGATTACTCTCCTATCGTTAAATAATAAAAATAACGCCTCGTAGGCGGAGGCAAATTATACCAGAAATTTATCAAGGATTGTTGAGAATAATCAGCAGGTATGCCAACTTGAAATAAATTATCAATAGTGGTGCTTATTTCGCTTCGGTAACTTATTTCTCTTCTGTTTTTTCTGCCTGCTTTATATTCTTCTTTTGTTTCTTTTCTGACGCCGCCTTCTTTTCATTTTCCTTTGAAGGGGCAAGAATTAGGTTCATCGCCCGCCCTTCCATAGATGGGGCTGTTTCTATTACGGAAACATCTTTCAATTCTTCAGCGATTTCTTTCAGGTCTTCCAATGCGATCTCGGGGTAAGTGACTTCACGCCCACGAAATCTAATGGTGACCTTAACCTTGATTCCCTTTTCCAGCCATCCGCGCGCGTTCTTTACCTTAAACCCACGATGATGTTCGTTGGTTTTCGGGCGCAAACGGATTTCTTTCATTTCGATCTTGGTTTGGGATTTTCTAGCTAAGCGATCCTTTTTATTTTTCTCAAAAAGGTACTTTCCCATGTCTAAGACTTTGCATACTGGTGGTGATGCGTTGGGGGCGATTTCGACCAGGTCTAATCCGGCGTCATACGCGATCTTTCGTGCTTCCGCGATTGAGACAACTCCCCGATTCTCTCCGGTATGGTCGATCAGGCGAACTTTCGCTGCCTTGATGCTATGGTTTGATCTTACAGTTGATGATCTACTGATTTTTTTCTCCTTAATAAAAGTTTGAATCTCATATTACCATAAAATTCAGATATAAAGCAGGTTTGAATTCCAATAATCCACCCCTGCTTATTAATGACTCGTGTTTACACTTTGTCTGCGATATCCTGTTTAGCTTTAGCCAAGAAATCTTCCAAGGGCATTGGCCCCGGGTTCTCGCCAGAACGTAGGCGAAGCGCCACCTGTCCGGATTCCATTTCTTGATCGCCAATGATCAGCATATAAGGAATTTTCTGCTTTTGTGCGTCACGGATTTTTGCATTCATCCGTTCACTGCGGCTGTCCAGCTTCGATCTGATACCTGCTGCCTTAAGTGTATCTACGATTGTTTGTCCATATTCCAGATGCCGGTCTGCGATCGGGATAGCAATCACTTGAATCGGTGCTAACCATACCGGGAACGCGCCGCCATAATGTTCAATCAAAATACCGAAGAATCGTTCTACGCTTCCCATTAATGCTCGGTGTACCATATATGGGCGGTGCTGTTGGCCGTCCTCGGCAATGTAATTCATATCAAAGCGTTCTGGCAGGTTGAAATCGACCTGGTTTGTGGAGAGCTGCCACTCCCGTCCAATGGCATCTTTTACTTTCAGGTCGATCTTTGGCCCATAAAAAGCGCCTCCGCCTTCATCGATCTCATAATCAAGCCCCGAGCGGTCTAATGAACTTTTTAGTGCGGCTTCAGCTGCCAGCCAGCGGGTTTTTTCTCCTACTGCTTTTTCGGGCCGCGTGCCTAAATATGCCTTGAAATCTTTGAATCCAAACGATCGCAGGATATGCAGGCAGAAGTTGAGTACGAAATCTATCTCATCAGGCATCTGCTCTGGGGTGCAGAAGTGATGTGCGTCGTCTTGTGTGAAACCGCGCACTCTCAGCAGTCCATGCAGAACGCCAGAGCGTTCATACCGGTAAACGGTACCCATTTCCGCGAATCGCATCGGCAAATCGCGGTATGAGCGCATTTGACTTTTGTAAATATGTACATGGAAGGGGCAATTCATTGGTTTCAGAAAATACTGCTGCCCGTCAATATCTATCGGAGTGTACATATTCTCTTTATAAAAATCAAGATGGCCGCTTTTTTCCCATAGTTTTGCTTTGCCGATATGGGGTGTGTACACGAAATCGTAATCCGCTTTTTCGTGTTCTTCACTCCAGAAATTTTCCATGATCTTGCGAACCTTGGCGCCTTTTGGGTGCCACAGGATCAAACCGGCACCCACCTCATCAACACTGCTGAACAAATCCAATTCTTTTCCGAGCTTTCGATGGTCGCGTTTTTTTGCTTCAGCGAGTAAGTGGGTGTATGCTTTCAATTCTTCTGGTTTTTCCCATACGGTGCCGTAGATTCGCTGCAACATCGGGTTTTCTTCATTCCCGCGCCAATATGCGCCGGCTATATTTAATAATTTAAACGCTTTTGGGTGGATTTCTCCCGTCCTCTCTACATGGGGGCCGCGGCAGAGATCTATAAAGTTGTCGTGTTTGTAGATACTCAGTTCCTGTTTCTCACTGATTGCGCGCCCGTGTTCATCCTGTGAGCCTGATTCAAGATCATTGATCAACTCAAGTTTATATGGTTGATCTTGGAATAACTTTTTCGCTTCCTTCGCGTCCACGACTTTGCGTGTAAAGGGGAAATCTCCTTTGATGATCTCGCGCATGCGGGCGGTGATGTCTTTTAGGTCATCTGGTGTCAGTGTGCGCGGGAGATCGAAATCATAATAGAAACCTTTTTCAATCGCAGGGCCAATGGCGATTTTTGCATCCGGGAATTTGTCCAGGACTGCTTGCGCCATCACATGTGCAGTTGAATGGCGCAGTCGGTAAAGTTGTGATTCTTCGTATTTTTCCATAATCTTTTCAGCCATCTTCATCTCCTATCCATACCTGTCAATTAATAAAAAAACCCGCCCCAATTTGGGGCGGGAGATAATCTCACGCGGTTCCACCCATTTTAGCTGATTAATCCAGCTATCTCTGTGTGATCGCTAACGGGATCAGCCGTTTTCCATAATTAAGGCATTCGCCTTGTTCCGGTCAAAACTCACAGGGGGTTTTCACCGTTTTCTGCTGGAAGGAGCTCTCAATGTATTTGTCCTCTTCCCTGTCAGCATATCTGCCGGTTATTCGTCCTGGTCGTTGTTTGTGACTATGAGTGGGCGGTATAGGGCTCGAACCTACGACCTTTGCGATGTCAACGCAACGCTCTAACCA